>CBDUUS010000209.1:0-3126 GCA_965370465.1 uncultured bacterium
GCACAAGTTTGAGTAAAATGCAACACATTATATATAGGAAAGTCAATGGAATACGGTTATAATGTTATCAACATCGTCCAGTCCGGGGAGCCGCTTTTCAGTGATTATTCAAAGGGACACCTTTTAAGGGGTGTGGAATAATAAATTTATAATACTACTCACCTGGATCTTCTTCGGGAGGTATTGCTTCTTCAATCTCTATAGTAATACTTGAGCCATAATCAAGATACTCTCCATTCTCCGGAGTCTGTGCCGCCACCGTTCCTTCAAAGGCTCCATCAGGGAGGATGATCACCGTAAAACCCAGATCTTCAAGCATGATCACGGCATCTTCAAGTTCAAGGCCGATTATATCAGGTACCATTATGCCCCTGCTTATTCGGAGTATTATCTCAGCCTCTTTATTATATATTGTGCCGCTGTCCGGTATCTGTGAAAATACTTTTTCTATCTCTTCCGGGCTTTCCTCAAATAGCATGCTTATATTTTCAAAACCAGACAAAGCAAGAAGCGATACCGCTTCTTCTTCCGTAAGTCCGATCAGGTAAGGGATCTCTCCTTCGGGATCTACGCCCTTGCTTATATATATTTCTACCTCAGTCGATTTTGTGACTGTTGAGTCCTTAACAGGATTTTGTCCGAATATGTGATCAATAGGCTGCAGATCGCTAAATTCATATATTATCTCATCTATATCCATGTCAAACGCGGAGAGTATATTCTTTGCATTATTAAGCTTCAAGCCTTCCAGGTCAGGCATATTGAAAGTCTGCTCACCCTTGCTTACATAGAGGATCACGCTGAGCTTTTCTCCAGCCAGTGATTCAAGAAATGATCCGGATGGGGGACTCTGATCGAATATTATTCCCTGATTATAGGTATCATTAAATTCCTGCACTTCAGTTATTTCAGTATAGATCTCCTCGAATATGGGTCCTGCCTCTTCTATGCTCAGGCCCACAACATCAGGGACCTCTACCTTACTATGTATATCACAGATATCATCAGGCTCTTCTCCCTTTACAAAGATCTTCCAGACAAGTGATTCCTCGGGACACCAGAAAACAGGAATAAGACCCGATTCGCTGCATACTTCTATGTCTATCAGCTCAATGGCCGGGCTGGCAAATTCCATTACAGGGCGATCCTGCAGGGCGAGGGCCATAAATTCCCGCCATATATCAGCCGGATAGGTGCCTCCTACGACAACACGGCCATCAATAGGTTCCATCGGTTCACTGCTTTCTGAATTTCCCATCCATACTATAGTCACAAGCTCAGGAGTATAACCGGCAAACCATGCATCCTTGTAATCGCTGGTCGTTCCGGTCTTTCCAGCAGCGGGCCTGCCAATATCTGCACCCCTGCCGGTTCCTGCTTCTATGACCTTCCTTAAGATCCTGGTAATATAATATGATACCGGCTCTTCCAGTATTCTCTTACTATTATCTGCTTCATCAGGATTATATTGATATAATACATTTCCCGGAGCATCTGTTATCTTGAGGATTGTAACCGGTTTATGATATATTCCTCCTGATGCAAGAGTGGAAAATACCTTGCTTATATCCAGCGGAGTAATACCTGTTTCAAGTCCTCCGAGAGCTATTGCAGGATTACTTCCTATGTCAAAGATATCCATCTTATTACAGAGAGCTTCGACATTTTCGGCTCCTATATCCATAATAAGCTGTGCGTATACAATATTAACAGAAGATACTGTTGCATCTGCTATGGACATCTTTTCTCCAAATTGTTGTCCGCCGTAATTGTTTACTATCCAGTCAGGACCCTCAGGCATATCTATTGTTATAGGGCCGTTTGGATCATATTCATTTTTTGCTGAGATATTTTGTATGGCTGATTCCATAAGGACAAGCGTTTTAAATACAGAACCTGGCTGTCTCCTGCCATCGGTAGCTATATTAAATTTGCTTTCAGCATAGTCTTTGCCGCCAATAAGAGCATATATATATCCATTATCAGGATCGGTGCATATAAGAGAATATGATGGAGCTATATCGCCGGGAAATACAGTTTTTACTGCCTGTTCTGCTTTTTTTTGAAGATCCATGTCAAGAGTCGTATATATTCTTAAGCCCCCCTTAAAGACATCATAATCATTAAACTGTTGATCATATAGCTGTTGTTTTACAAAGTCTATAAAGTAGGGGGCCAAACGGTTTGCGGACAGGCTGCCAGAGATAGCAGCCCCTTCTTTGTTTATTTTAATGGGTTCTGCCAGGGAACCCATATACTGGCCGGGATCAATGAATCCCTGCTCATACATCATCTTTAATACATGGTCCCTCCTGTACTTTGCACTTTCTATATTATTGAACGGAGAATAGACCTCCGGGGCCTGGACCATGCCTGCGAGCAGCGCTGCTTCAGGTATGCTGAGATCAGCGGCGTCTTTCCCAAAATAGATTTCTGAAGCTTTTTCAATTCCATATGTGCCCGTACCGAAATAAATAGTATTTAAATACATCTCGAGGAGCTTGTCTTTTGTATAGTTTCTTTCTAATTGTATGGCTATAAGCGCTTCATTTATTTTTCTTCTCCAGGTCTTTTCAGGGGAAAAATAGATATTTTTTACAACCTGCTGGGTTATTGTGCTTGCTCCCTCAGCCAGCTCACCTGTCTTTATATCAGTGATCGCGGCACCCACTATCCTTATATAGTCTACCCCCTGGTGCTCATAGAACCTCTTATCCTCAATAGATACTATAGCATCTATTATATTTTTAGACATATGGCTAAATGGTATTATTTCCCTGTTTTCCTCTGCATGAAACTCTGTTATAAGGTTCCCATTAAGATCATAGACTTTTGAAGTCTGTGCCACGGGCGATGGTGAGAGTTCTTCCAAAGTGGGAAGGGAATTAACATATATCAAAGTGATTATTGCTGCTATGCCAATAATAAGCACCAGTGCTATTGCTGCAAAAATTAAAAAGCCTCTCAAACAACCTTTTGAACTTTTTCTGCTTGAAACCATAAGGACCTTTTAGTAATTTTTAAAATAATCTTAAACGATATTATATAAAATTTTTTTAAATAGCAATAATCAGGTAGATGCTGTATTGTTATGAGCCATATTATTGTTTTAAGAAATCTGTACCA
>CBDUUS010000210.1:0-3107 GCA_965370465.1 uncultured bacterium
AACACAGGAAGAGCTGAAAAAAATGGAATTCGAGGCATCTGCTGGCGGAGGTGCGGTAAAGGTCCGGGTCAATGGGGACCAGGAGATTCTTGATGTAAAGTTGGACACTGAGATGATCGATGCCAGTGATCTTGAGATGGTAGAAGATATGGTCATGGTTGCTGTAAACGATGCTATTAAACAATCAAAAGATGAGGCAAAAAGTAAAATGGCAGGGCTCACGGGCGGAATAGATATTCCAGGTCTTTAGGAGCCTGTCCAGGATCCAGTTCCTGGAAAGGCTCCTGATAAGTATTTTTTAATATTGATTCTAAAAATATAGTATGCCGCTTTATATAAAAAGTGTAGAAAAACTAATAAATGAATTCAGGAAGCTTCCGGCAATAGGGCCAAAATCAGCGAGAAGGATAGTCTATTACCTCCTTAAGCTTCCACCGCGGCAAATAGAAGATTTTGCGCGGAGCCTTATTGAGATGAAGGAAAAAGTAAAGTTCTGCAGCCTTTGCTATAATCTTTCCGAGGAAGACACCTGCCATATATGCAGGGATGGATCAAGGGATCAGGAAAAGATCTGCATAGTAGAAGAAGTGGGCGATGTGACCATACTTGAGAAAACGGGCCGGTACAGGGGTCTTTACCATGTGCTGGGGGGACTTCTCTCTCCGATAGAAAATATTGGTCCCACAGAACTAAGGATTCCCGGGCTCATGGAGAGGATCAAAAAAAACAGAGTCAGTGAAGTAATCATAGCTCTCAATCCTACTGTTGAAGGTGAGAGCACCGCGATGTATATACAGAAGATGGTCGCTCCTCTCGGTGCAAAGCCGACAATGCTTGCAAGCGGCCTTCCAGTAGGCGGGGACCTGGAATATGCCGACGAGATCACAATAGGCAGGGCCCTTGCTGACCGCAGGGAGATCTAAATATATTGTCTCCACAGGCTGTCTCTATTTATTAAAAAAACTTTTTTATTGTGATATAATCCTTAATGTTTTGCCGGGAGAAAACTCAGGCATTAAGTGAAGTCTGCAGGGTTTGCAGGCTCTAAATATTTAAGTTAAAAATTTAAGCAAAAGGGGTACCAGAGATGAAAAAGACAAAGTCCATGGACGGTAATATGGCAGCTGCGCATATTGCTTATGCATTTACTGAAGTTGCGGCAATATATCCCATTACCCCATCATCGTCTATGGGTGAATATATCGACGAATGGGCGGCGCATGGCAAAAAGAATATGTTCGGGCAGACTGTGGCCGTAAGCGAGCTTCAATCCGAAGGCGGCGCTTCTGGAGCGGTACATGGTTCGCTGGCGGCAGGTGCGCTGACATCGACTTTTACAGCGTCACAGGGGCTTCTGCTCATGATACCCAATATGTATAAGATGTCCGGAGAGCTTCTGCCGGGAGTATTTCATGTAAGCGCAAGGTCCGTAGCGACTCATGCGCTGTCGATATTCGGCGACCACTCTGATGTAATGGCTGTAAGGCAGACAGGTTTTGGTCTGCTTGCTACCGGCTCCATACAGGAAATAATAGATCTTGCTGGTATTGCCCATCTCTCTGCGATCAAATCAAGGGTCCCGTTTGTACATTTCTTTGACGGTTTTAGAAGTTCGCATGAAATACAAAAGGTAGAGCTAATCGATTATGAGGATTTTAAAGGGATGCTGGACGAGAAAGCTCTGCTTCAGTTCAGGATGCGTTCATTGAATCCGGAACATCCGGTGACAAGGGGAACGGCCCAGAATCCTGATATATTTTTCCAGGCAAGGGAAGCTTCAAACAGTTTTTATGAAGCGGTCCCCGACATAGTCGCAGGTTATATGAAGCAGATAAGCGAGCTGACAGGAAGGCAGTACGGCCTATTTAACTATATCGGCGCAAAAGATGCTGAACATATAATAATTGCCATGGGCTCCGTAACAGAGACTATTGATGAGACAGTGGAATATTTGAACAAGCAGGGAGAAAAGGTCGGAGCAATAAAGGTACATCTTTACAGGCCATTTTCTGTTAAATATTTTATGGAAGCATTGCCTGATACGGTAAAGAGGATCGCTGTGCTTGATAGGACAAAAGAACCGGGTGCTCCAGGAGAGCCGAGGTATCTGGACATTAAAAGCCTATTTTATAATACCGGCCGCCAGCCTATCATAGTAGGAGGAAGATATGGACTGAGCTCCAAGGATACTACGCCGAGCCAGATCAAAGCTGTATTTGATAATTTAAAAGAGGACAAACCAAAAGATGGGTTTACTATTGGGATAAATGATGATGTCACTCATAAATCACTCGAAATAAAAGAGCAGATAGAGAGTACCCCTGAGGGTACCATAAAATGTAAATTCTGGGGTCTGGGATCCGATGGTACGGTAGGGGCCAATAAAAATGCTATAAAGATAATCGGCGACAATACTGATATGTATGCCCAGGGATACTTTGCCTATGATTCAAAGAAATCCGGAGGTCTTACTATCTCCCATCTAAGGTTTGGGAAAAAACAGATAAAATCCACATACCTTATTTCAGAGACTGATTTTACAGCATGTCATAAACAGTCATATATAAATCAATACGATGTGCTTAAGGGCCTTAAGAAGGGCGGCACATTTCTTCTGAACTGCCAGTGGAAGGCGGCAGAACTGGACGGGAAGCTTCCAGCAGGAATGAAGAGATATCTGGCCGAAAATAATATAGAATTCTATATTATAGATGCTACGGACATCGCCCAGGAAATAGGTCTGGGAAATAGGATCAATATGATAATGCAGGCTGCATTCTTTAAGCTGTCAAAAGTCATCCCATTGGGTGATGCTGTGGAGTATATAAAGGATGCCATCAAAAAGACCTATGGCAAAAAGGGTGACAGGATAGTAAATATGAATTATGAGGCGGTAGACAGGGGAATAGATGCTATAGAAAAAGTCGAGATCCCCGGCAGCTGGAAGGATGCTATTAAAACTGCTGATGTAGTAGAAGCTCAGGAACCTGATTATATTAAGAATATACTCAGAGTAGTCAACCGCCAGGAAGGTGATACAATACCTGTAAGTGCATTTGTGGGCGTAGAAGATGGTACTTTTCCACAGGGTACGTCAGCATATGAGA
>CBDUUS010000211.1:0-3095 GCA_965370465.1 uncultured bacterium
CAGTTTCAACACTATACTTTTCAGCTTTCTTCATTAAATCCTTTATAAATTTAGCTTCCTCAGTCTTTGATAGTTCACCTTTTTTAATTAAATCCTTTGCCAGGTCCTCGGCCTTTTCATAGGTAAGGGACAGTATCCCTAAACCTGCTAAAACTGTATTTTTAATTAAGTCTGACATAAATTTCCTTTCTATTTAAACTAATAATAAAAACCGGCAAGCCGGGTTAAGCTTTTCTTTAAAATAAGAGAGCAATAATTTGATTTGATATTTTTTTGTTTTTCTGATCTTCTCATAATTCTATTTTGTGTTATTATATGCTATAATATTTGCTTACTTACCGATTGGTAAACTATGTATAATGATATAACTGACATAAGAATAAGTCAAGGTATTTTTATATGGTATTTTTAAAAAAGACTTTATATTTTAATTTATGATATGAAAAAAGATATTTTAATCTCAATAATTATTCCTGCTTATAATGAAGAAAAATTAATAGGTTTATGTTTATCAAGTTTACAAAATCAAAATTTTAATAAAAAAGATTATGAAATTATTGTTATAAATAATGCATCAACGGATAATACCGCTCAGATTGTCCAAAATTTTGGAGTAAAATTAGTCGACGAACCTAAAAAAGGAGTTACCTTTGCCATTAAAAGAGGCTTTCTGGAAGCAAAAGGTAAAATTATAGCAATTACTGAAGCTGATACCCTGGTCCCCCCTGATTGGCTTTCTAAAATCTATAAGGCTTTTCAAAATAATCCTGATGTAGTATTAGTTGGCGGCAGGTCTTTAATAAAGCCAAATAATCACTTAGTAATAATCGCTGATATTTTCCTCAACCATATGGGTGGCAAAGTTATAAGAAGGTCTTCAGCATGTAACCTTGCTATTAAAAGGGATATTTATTTTAAAATTGGCGGAGTATGTGAAAAAATTAACTTTAATTATGAAACTGAGTTATTTCTTAGAGCAAGGAAAGAAGGAAGAACTGTATTTCTATGGGATAACCCGGTAGTTACATCAAGCAGACATTTTAAAGGAATTGAAGGTTATAAGTATTGCATAAGGGGTTTTACCAGTTCAGCTATTCTACTATTCCTTAAGAAAAATCTATTTACCAGAATGGTGGATGTAAGATAAATTATTTAGAGAAGAGGTGGACTAGAGCAATAATGTTTGGTTTAGGGTAGCAATAGGTTATGATAATTTTATCTATAGCATTTCTTATTTTTGGTGGTAAATAAGATCTGGAAAAGTTATACACTTAATCCGGGAAATTTCTTATGGGTATTATTTTCTCCCGTATTTTTTCAGATTATTAACCAGATCTGCCGAAGTACTAATCATTTTGACTATTGGACTTGTAAGCAATGCCCGGGCAAGGCTTACTATTTTTTCTAACTGTTTTACTATTAAACTCACATTCTGTCTTAAATCGCCAATTGAGCTGATTTCAGTATCCAGATTAGCTGCTGTGGTGTTTAATTTTTCGATAATAGGGATTAAACCTTCATTTAAAATCTCTGCTAAAAATTTCACTCTATTAAGTAATCTGAATAGCGGTATTGCAATAATTATTCCTGTTGCTGCAAAACCGAAAATAAAAATAATTGCCACCAGTCCTGCTACTTCTAATAATGTCATAATCTTATTTCCTCTTTTTCCTTTTCTTTCTTTTCTTAATAATTTTTTTCAATTCTTCTTCACTGATCTCATCCTTTTTTGCCAGTTTTTTCTTTTTTTGTTCTAATTCTTCTTTTACTTTCTGCTTTGAAATTATTTTATTTACAATCCACTGCTGACCTATGGACCAGATATTTGTTGTTACCCAATATACCAGTATTCCAGCAGGGAATTGCCAGGATATAAAACCAAAAACCACAGGCATAATATACATTATCTTTGTTTGGCTGGGATCAGTTGTGGTCATTTTTGTTGATAAAAACATAGTTGCCACCATGACTATCACCAATATATAGTAAGGATCTCGTTCATTTAAATTCATCCACAAAAAATTAAAATTATCACCTACAATATCTAAAACCTTTTGAGAAGGTTCTCTTAATACTTGAAATAAGGCAAAAAACACAGGCATCTGCAGTATCAGGGGCAAGCAACCTGCCAGGGGGTTGACCTTATTTTTCTTGTAAAATTCCATAGTTTCCTGCTGCAATTTTTGCTTATCCTCTTTGTATTTTTTCTGCATCTCTTTTAACTGAGGCTGAAGCTTCTGCATTTTAGCCATAGATCTGGTCTGACTTATGGTGAGAGGAGTTAAGATCACCCTTACTATAAGAGTAAGAAGTATTATTACCAAACCATAGTTTGTAGTAATATTTTCATATAGAAATATTACTACATATTCCAGGACATTTTTGATAGGATTCAATAATTGCATCAACTGTTCCGATATTTGACTCAAAGTTTTATAACCTTTCTAAATATTATTTTGTTGGATCATGATGATAATGATTTGGCTATAATACCAAATGGCTGCTTCAAAGGTGCTGGAGAAGCAGTTCAAAGCCCGTGTAGAATGACAGATATATGTCATTTATCATTATTTGCAATGACATTTATATATTACCTCTTCTAATTTCCCTTCTTATAAGAGCATTAAATGATGCTGATTTTTCAATCTCTTCCCTATATTCCTCTGGATCAGTCCTGGATCTTTTCTCAATATAAATTTTAACTCTTCTTCTTAATTCACAGGGCAATGGTCTATCTTCTCCAGTTGCTTGAGATTTGTCTTTAGGGTCTCCATACATTGGATAATATTTTCTGACCTTTTCTGCAGCCGCCTCTTCACTCATTCCACCCCTGCGGTTATCCAGAAAGCTTACTATTCTAATATTATCATCAATCTTTTCTATTATTCTTCTTTCCAGATCATGCATATCCCACCACAATTTGATATCATCATCTCTAACACCATCTTTTCTTAAATCTTTTATCATATCCCTGGTTTTGCCCTTACTCAGGCCTTCATTTAGAAGGAAGCTTCCATAATTTTTTGGCAGATTTGAAGTCCCTTCCAATCGGGATTCTTTCTTTGCGGATTTAAGTAGTATCTTGAATATTTTTT
>CBDUUS010000212.1:0-3093 GCA_965370465.1 uncultured bacterium
AAAAAAATATAATATATATAGAAGAGTACCTTGTATTATATAATACCATATAATATGATACACCTATATTGTTCAATAGAAAGGAATGATTTATGAATATACAGTTCAAAAAAGGAGTACTGGAGCTCTGCACCATGGCTCTGCTGGCAAAGAAGAATCGGTACGGCTATGAACTGGTAAATGAGATATCTAAAAGTATCTCGATTTCTGAAGGCACGATCTACCCCCTGCTCCGGAGACTGAAAAATGATGGATATGTGACCACATATCTTGAAGAATCAAAGGAGGGTGCCCCCAGGAAATATTATCAGTTGACTGCAGACGGTAAAAAGATGGAAAAAGAATTGAAGGAAGAGTGGAAGACTTTCATAGGGAAAGTAAACAATTTTTTGAAAGGTGGTGGGAAAGATGAATAAGAAAGAATTTGTAAACAGTCTGTCAAAGTATCTTAGAGGGATCCCGGGAGATGAGGAACAGGATATTATAGGTGATTTTGAGGAACACTTTGAGATGGGTAAGAAAGAAGGAAGGACAGAAGAGAATATCGCAGAATCTCTGGGGAATCCAAAAGTGCTGGCAAATCAGTTAAAGGTAAGTATTATGGTGGACCGGGCAGAAAAGGAGACAACAGCTGCAAATATCACAAGAGCGGTATTTGCCAGTCTGGGTCTCGGATTTTTTAATCTTATATTTATACTGGGACCATTTCTTGGAATTGCCGGGGTTCTTGCAGGATTGTTTGCAGCGGCTAGAGGAATAACTGCAGGAGGAATATCAGGACTTCTGGGGACCATATTTGCCCAATTGTTTCCTGAGTATTTAAATCTGATTATAAATCCGGCAGCAGGCATATTTGCTTCTATAGGGCTGATATGTTTTGGAGTTTTATTCTTTATTGGTGATATGTATCTCGCCAGAGTATTATATAGATTATTTATAAGGTATATAAAATTCAATGCAAGGATCGTAGTCGGAAGGGAGAAAAAAGATGAAGTCTAAGATGAAAAAATTATTAATCGTTCTTGCTGTAACAATGGTGATTTCTCTTGGCATAGCAGCGATTGTGATGGTAATGACCGGGAATTTTGTGGTAGCCACTGAAGAGATAAATGAATCAAAAACATTCAAACCGGAAGAAATATCTGAAATCGAGGTAAATCTTGTCAGTACTGATCTGAATATTATACCCACTACAGAGGGAGAGATAACTGTACATTTTTATGGCGAGGTAAGCACAAATGTGAATAGGAGCATAACTGAGATGGTAGCATATAAGACAGGTGATAAATTATATGTAGAGACGCTCCGCAGCAAAGACATTATTGTTTTCGGTATTAATATTGAAAGAACAACCATGGATATATATACCGGAAGTCAGTCTGGAAGAATTTAAAATAAATGTCGTATCCGGAGATGTAGTACTTGAAGATATTACTGCGGCAGAGTTTCTTCTGGAAACAGTATCTGGAGATATCAAGATCCGGGAACTGGTGGCGGAAAAAATAAGGATTGATTCGACTTCTGGGGATATTATATTAAAGGAGTATACAGGAAATATAGATGCAGGCAGTACATCAGGAGATGTTAGTCTTGTCGGCGGTAGTGATAATGAAGATCTGGATGCATCTACTGTCTCAGGTGATATTTATATAGAGCAGGATGCAGTATCAGATATGAGCACAGGAAGTACTTCTGGCGATGTCAGGATAAGGTTGCCGGAGGATTCACAGTTTTACCTTGGTATAAGCACTGTAGCTGGAGACATCAAATATGATTTTGACATAAAGATCAGCTCTTCCGGACGGAGAAAACTGGAAGGAACAGCAGGTGATGGCGGGGATAGGATAATGATAAATACTATTTCAGGTGATGTGGCAGTAGGCCATTAGTTATGCAGACATTATAATACCCACCGGTACGATAAAGTTTTATCTTACAGTAAAAGATCTTGACAGGATCGACCTCTCAGGCGTCGGGGATATAGACTGCGATGAGTTTGATACAGATGATCTTGAGTTCAATATCAACGGGTCGGGAGATATTAAATTTAATATTGAAGCAAAAAATATCGAAATAGACATATCCGGTCCTGGTGATATCAACCTTTCAGGCAAGGTCGTTTCCCATAAAATCCAGATAAACGGTTCTGGAAAATATGATGCAGGAAGACTTGAAAGCAAGGATTGCGAGGTCGAGATCTCCGGACTTGGTAGCGCTACAGTTGATGCATCTGACAATCTGGATATAGAAATAAATGGTGCAGGTAATGTATATTATAAAGGAAGTCCGAATATAGTGCAGGAAATATCCGGACCTGGTAGAATAAAGAGCCTGGACTGAATACAAATTTTTTATGGCAGTCTTTTAAAGAAATAGAAAAATAAATTATTAATTTGAGAGGAGAAAAAAATGACAGAATTGACAAAGAAAGAAATAAAGATCGGAAAGAAACAGATAGAGGGCCCATTGATCCTTTGCTGGGTATTGGCCATATTTTTAGGAATGGGGATTTTTTCAGGATTTGCCTGGGGACCTATAGGATTTCTCACAAATTATCTTGAGGCACCATTTACTTTTCTTGCAATATCGGAGCTTGCCAGAGATTTTGTAGGATTTCCATTTAAGATGATGTATTCTCTGCTTGCACCGGCACTTTTTATAGTCGAGCTTATAGGCCTTTATCAAAGAAAAGCATTTGCAGTTCCACTTGGAAGAGCGGTACTTGTAGTCGCGATGGTGTTTTTCTTCCCTGTCGGAACGATATTTGGCGGGATCATGTGGAAGAGGTTCAATCATCCAATGACTAAGAAGTATCTGAACTATGAAGATGAACATACTATGGAAACCGACGAAAAGGAAGAAAAGAAATAGCCAAAATATTTACTTCGAGGTATGAGAAACCGGCCCTTATCCCTACACCACCGGATAAGGACCGGTCTGTATTAAGTTATTTTGTGCCTGCTGCAATACTGTCTGCCTCACCAATGAGTTTTTTCATTGCGGGGTGATTTTTTTACTTGATTCCTTAAACTTTTTTAATAATAACTTTTCATACAGGAGCATATATTATATTAATCACAGAGTATACTTTTA
>CBDUUS010000213.1:0-3088 GCA_965370465.1 uncultured bacterium
CCCTGAGACTTTGCTCTGTATAGTGCATCATCTGCGTACTTTACAAGATCATCAAACTGTGCCGCATTAAATGGAAAATTAGCTATTCCAATACAAACAGTAAGCGCTCCGACTGAACTTATATTATCCACGCTGGTAAATTCTTTTTCATTAATGACCTTTCGAAGCCTTTCAGCAAAAATAGTAGCATTGTCCCTGTCTGTTTCAGTGCATATAATAGTAAATTCTTCTCCGCCGTAGCGGTAGACTCTATCCGTATTCCGCATATTATCATTAAAAAGCATTCCCAATTCTTTGAGTATCGAGTCTCCTACCTGATGTCCATACCTGTCATTGAATTTTTTAAAAAAATCGATATCTACCATCAAAAGAGAGAGGTTCCTCGCATATCTTATTGCTTTGTTTAATTCCTCTTTAAGATCCTGGTCGAATTTTCTCCTATTATATACATTGGTAAGTTCATCCTTCATTGTCAGGATCTTTATCCTTTCATAGGCTATGGCTCTTTCAATGGCCACTGAGATCTCATGGGCCAGAATATTCAGGAAATACTCATGCTTGTTTGAGAATGCATTTATATGCTTTGAATCTATATATATTATTCCCTTTACCCTGCCCCTGACTATTATTGGCATGCATATCATAGATGTAGTCAGGTCGCCTCTGGGAATACTATATTTAAAATAAGATTTTTCTATATCACCAATAAATAACTTGTTTTTTGTTGAAAGTATGTATTTTATAAGAGGCATTTCAGTGGAAAACTCAACCGTCTCAATGCTTTCACCAAAGCCTATTTCGCTCTGAAGCTTTATCTTATTACCGTTTATAAGTATAATGGCACATCCATTGCAGTTCACTAATTGATATATTTTTTCCACCATTAGATCGCATACCTTTTCGAGTTCCAGTTCAGAACCTATTGATTTGGTAATACTGAATATTGCTTTTAGAATTTTCAGGTCAATGCCTGGTTTTTCATTCATACATTTTTTTTACTATAATTTTATTAATATTTTATTATAGTTTTATACATTTAACCATAAATATAAAACTTTTTTTGAAATATTAGAAAAATATAATTATATGGTACGATTCCTCTGGTGTTTTTTAAATTGACTCTTCCGGGATGGAGCCTCTTCTCATCTACCTTTCACAAATGTAGAAGAAATTAAAATATTTTTATATATTTGTATTAATAATTATCATTTAATATATAATATATTAAAACAATAAAATAATAGTAAATAATGGTTTTATCAATTGAAAATAAAGGTTTTTCCCTTGTAGAATTAGTTATAGCTATTTTGATTCTTGCTGTGATCACCGGTATAGCCATACCGTCATATCGGCTTATAGCAGATAGGGCAAAAGAATCAGCGGCCGAAAGTGAGCTGATAAATATCGCAAAAGCGCTTGAACTGCATAATACTGACGATCAGGTCTATCCGTCACCTGTCGATTACCCTGAGATCCTTGAAGAGAGAAATTATATGGATCCTGTACCCATAAATGATCCATGGGAAAATGAATATGCATATAGTTCTGACGGAAATACCTATACCCTTGAGAGCCATGGGATAGACGGGGTCGATGGCGGGGGTGATGATATAGTCGTTTCCAACGGGATCATGACCGAAGACGGTGCTTATTAAATCAGGTTAACTTATTTATCTTCTCTACAATAGCATCAGCAAATTCACTTGTCCCCACTGCTGCCGGGTCATTTCTATCTTCTTTAAGGTCATATGTAACATATCTTCCTTCAGCAATATTCTCTGCAATAGCTCTCTCCAGAAGGTCCGCTTTATCAGATTCACCTATATGATGCAGCATCAGCACCGCTGAAAGCATCATAGCCGTAGGATTGACTTTATTCTGTCCCTTATATTTCGGGGCGCTTCCATGAGTAGGCTCAAAAAGTGCGATTTCCTCTCCTATATTGCCGCCTGGCGCCACACCGAGCCCGCCTACCAGCCCTGCAGCAAGGTCCGATATAATATCACCGTAAAGATTTGGAAGGACCATCACATCATAGAGTTCGGGTTTCTGTACAAGCTGCATACACATATTATCGACTATCCTGTCCTCTGCCTCAATATCCGGATAATCTCTCGCTATCTCCCTGAAGACTTCGAGAAAGAGTCCGTCAGTATATTTCATAATATTTGCCTTATGTACCCCGGTCACTTTTTTTCTTGCATTTTTTCTGGCATATTCAAATGCAAATTTTATTATCCTTTCCGAACCATATACGGAAATAGGCTTGATGCTGATACCACTGTCTGCCCTTATTTTACTATCTGTCTTACTGGCTATAAAATCTATAAGCTCGCCTGTCTTCGCATCACCTTTTTCAAATTCTATTCCTGCATACAGATCCTCAGTATTCTCCCTGATTATGACCAGGTCAATATCGCTGTATTTGCTCTTGACTCCAGCATAGCTTTTACAGGGCCTGACACATGCATAAAGATTAAAGAGCTTTCTCAGGGCTACATTCACACTCCTGAAGCCTGTTCCTACAGGTGTGGTAATTGGCCCTTTTATACCTATCTTATTCTTATTAAGAGAATCCAGGACCTTCTGCGGCAATACTGCACCTTCCTTCTCATATGCATCGGCGCCTGCATTTACTTCATCCCATTCTATATCGGCTCCTGTTGCTTCTACGACTTTTACTGTCGCATCAGTTATCTCCGGTCCTGTTCCATCTCCCGGTATTAAAGTGATCCTGTGTTTCATCTATCTGCCTCTCATAAGTATTAATAATTATTTCTGATAAATATCCCTTAAAGGTTAAATCCCCTGTTTTTTGTGATATGGTCCGTTAGGCCCCCGTCATTAAGTATTTTTATCATCACATCCGGCAAAGGACTGAATTCAAGCTCTATATTTCTTGTAACATTTTTAATGGTCCCCTTCGAAAGGTCTATTTCAAGCTCATCACCGTCATCTATTTTGCCTGTATCACATACAAGAACGGGGAGCCCTACATTTATGCTGTTACGGAAAAAGATCCTGGCAAAAGACTTTGCCAGCACGGCCCCGGCTCCGGCAAGCTTGATGATCGTTGGAGCATGCTCCC
>CBDUUS010000214.1:0-3081 GCA_965370465.1 uncultured bacterium
TCCAGACACTGCTCTCTGAACTGTCCACTGTAGTGTCAAATGATGCCCGGGTGCCATCCATTCCAGAGATTCCATCCTTCAGTCTTACTACCAGGCCCAACCAGACCCAGGAGAAAGCATTTAAGCTTCTAGGCCGGGGTATTGGGAATAGGAAAAAGAAGTAGACAGAAAATAACCGGGGAAACGGGCCAAATGCCCACAGTTATGCCATTTTTCTACAATTATTACAGGAACTTCGGTTTAAATTATTGTTGAAGTCCTTTTCTTATTCTGGGCGCGAGTAAGGCATATACCGCTCCGCATATGGCCAGTATGATGCCTATATAAAGTATCAATTGGGGCCACGTGCCGCTTTTTGACAGTATCATATCATTTGCCCTGTATGCCCAGAAAAATGGTGACCAGTAGAAAAATATCTGCCAGTTTCCTGTAACTAATTCATATCCTGCGATGGATCCGGCCAGCGGCAAAAACATAAGTTTAACGCTGCCTGCCGCTTCCATAGCATCATCGCTGTTTATGCCCTGTATGAACCCGATCAGTAAACTCAATATTGTCAATGAAAAGACAACTAAAGCCGCCTGGCCCAAATTGACATTATAGAAGCCAGTGATCAAAATACATGCAATAGATGAAAAAAGTGCAACAAACATACCAGTAAGGCTCTTTCCCAAAATAAAGGCGCTGCGCGAAGCGGGTGTTACATTTATTGCGCTTACAGTATTGTCTGCCTTCTCTTCGACTATATTCAAAGCAATAAGCATGCCTGCCAGCATGGAGATCATAAGCAGCAGCATGTTTACCAGCATCTTTTTTAGAGGCGGGACCGTTCTGCCAAACTCTATTATTTCTGAGCGGGCATCTTCCAATTGTACATCTGATTCATACAGCGCATTTAGCAATTTGGCATATTCGATAACCATTTCGGACTCATTTCCCTGTGTCATAATATAATAGCCATTATCTTTGGGAAGTATTCCGACTACATCGTCTCTTGCCATGACCCTATCTTCGACTTTTTGCCTGTCACTAAACAGTTCAATATGGGCGAAGTCATCAAAGTAAGCTGCCTGTTCAGGATTTTCATTTCCTACCAGAGCAAAATTTACGCTGGTATCATTAATGCCGGGCGAGAGTAAATTAATTCCCACAGCCAGCACAAGAGGAATGATCATCATATACAATGTCATAAATTCCCGTGTGTTTACCCTTATATCTCTAATAAAGATGATCCATATTTTTTTTAACATCATTATGCTCCCTTATACGCTTAGCGTTTTCTTAAATCGGATATTTGTGATAGCAAACAGCATTATTCCTGCTGCCAGGAACCCGGCACTTACGATCAGTGGATATGCAATACTGCCGTTTGGCAGAATAATCTCTTTAAAGCCCTGAAGTAATGGATATGAGGGTATTATTTTTATCCAAAAAGGATCCCAGCCAGGTATAAAATATGCTATACCGGGGACCATCATGATAATAAGTAATAAATAAATGACACCGAAAGCTTTCGTCAAATTATTATAAAAACTGGCAATGAGCAGTCCCAGCGAAGATGCAAAAAATCCGGTCGTGAGCAGTAATAAAAGCAATAGGCCATAGTTTATCCTGAATCCCATAATAGGTATGACTATGATAAATCCTGAAATAACAGATGTAAGCAAGACTACAAGAATCTTACTCATTAAATACTGCCAGACAGAGGATGCGGTTACAGCATAAGCTTCTATAACGCCTTCCTTCTTATCCAGAAATATATAAGACGCCATAATGAACATGCCCATAAGGCTGCCGCTAAATGCAATTAATGGCGGAATGGTGTTTTCCCTGTCATTTAGAGGTTCATAATCTGTCGATAGCGGACGAACATCCTGATTGTCGATGCGTTCTATTAAGACATCTGTGCTTTCATTGAACATTATAGATATCAGGTTTTTAAAGCGCGTAGATTCATACCCCTGTAAATAGTATTTATAATGCAGCTGATTATTTTCGTCTAACTCGAGAACTGCGCCCATATGCCTGTGTGTTTCTGCAAGCATACGGACAGCTTCTTCGCTGTCAACAATATAGATCTCGCTTTCATCGGTTACAATAAGCTCTGTATTGAATGTTTTACCACCGGCTTCTATCTCAACCATTTCCGATTCACTATCAAGATCATTTTCTGATATATTATTTATAAATATTTCTTTTCCTTGCTGCGGCAGATCAAAATAAAGATATTCTGTTGAAATACTGCTAAAATTTTGCGGAATAGCAAATAACAAAACCGCCAGGATCACCAGGGCAAAAATCAGTTCGACATAAAAGTAAAAACCCCTCGAAGCAAGAATAAGCTCCTTTTTAAAGCTGCTCAGCAGTTTCATATTAAGCAAGCCCCCTTCCGGTGACTTTTATGAATATCTCCTCCAGCGTTGCCTCCTTTGTATGCATGGTCAGGATCTCTTTATCGGCTATGATTTGATTTAGAAGGTCCTTATCCTCCTGCAATATGGTAGAGAATGTTTCCTTTTTTATATTACCGTCTTGAGCATACTCAATATCGACCATTTTTTTACCATATTGAAGCTTTAAATTTTTAGGCGAATCTATAAGTTTGATCACGCCGTCTATAATGAATGCCACACGGTCGCATAACTCATCCGCTATATACATATTATGGGTGGTCAAAAATACGGTCACCCCTTTATTATTATGCTCTCTTATTATGTCTTTAATGTCAGCTGCTATAGCAGGGTCAAGTCCAGTAGTAGGCTCATCAAGGAACCACATGGTAGGATTATTGATCATAGACCTGGCAAATGTCAGCCGGTGTTTCATGCCCTTTGAAAATTCGCCTGCTCTTATGTTTTCCTTGCCTTTTAGGCCCACAAGATTGATTAATTCTACAGGGTCCCGTGTTTCTACATCAAATAATCTACTGTAGAAGCTCAAGTTCTCTTTTGCTGTCAATTTGCTATAAACATTAGACTGCTCAAATGACATACCTATCTTATTGAACATTTCTCGTGAGATATTTTTAATGTCATAGCCTGCAACAGATGCATCACCCTTCTGGAGTTGTAAAAGACCCGT
>CBDUUS010000215.1:0-3052 GCA_965370465.1 uncultured bacterium
ATCCTGAACTCCATTATATTATTTAACAAAAAATATCCGCACAAACAGCAGGAATGCTCTACCTGCAGAACATTCATGCATAAACATCTTCTTCTATTGTCATAGGATCCGGAAAAGGACTCTTTTGGGCAAAATCTGATGCTTTGCTGATTTCATCAGCTACTTCATTTTCAATGTCTTTTATCTCTTTCCCGGTAAGGATATTACTATCCAGAAGCTCTTTTGAATATCTCTTTATCGGATCCTTTTCCATCCATCCTTTAACTTCTTCTTTTGTCCTGTAGACCTGGGCATCACTTTTTGAATGTCCCCTCCACCTGTAGGTCAGAACCTCTATCAATACGGGACCCTCGCCCCGGCGGCATTTTTTCTGGAAATGAGAGACCACATTAAAAACCTCTATAATATTATTTCCATCGATTGTGAGGCCGTCTATCCCATAGGAATATTTTCTATCAGAGATCTTCTTAATATTGAATGCTTCTTTGACCGAAGTCGACATCCCATAAACATTATTCTCGCAAAGATAAACTACAGGAAGCTTCCATATGGAAGCTATATTTATGGAACCATGGAAGATGCCCCTGTTTGTGGCCCCATCGCCAAAAAAACAAAGGACTGTTTTCCCATCATTTTTCATTCTGCTTGAAAGTCCAGCTCCGGTTGCAATACCGATACTTCCCCCTACTATACCATTGGCTCCGAGATTGCCTGATCCAATATCAGCAATATGCATAGATCCGCCCTTACCCTTGCAGTATCCGGTTTCTTTGCCGAGAAGTTCGGCCATCATCAAATCAAGGTCGGCCCCTTTTGCAATACAGTGTCCATGTCCCCTGTGGGTAGATGTGATATAGTCATCTCTGTCCGATGCATAGACCGCTCCCACAGCAGAGGCTTCTTCACCAATATATAGATGGCATGTGCCGTGTATCATTCCCCTTATAATGAACTGCTCAGTCTGAAGCTCAAAATTCCTGATCTGGTACATTTTTTTAAGCATCTCGATCTTCACTCTGGAATCAAGTCCTGAAAAGCGGTCCTCTATAGTATAACCGCCTATTTTTAAATATTTTTTCCTGGCTTTCTTTTGTTTCATTCCTGTCATACTATTCCGCCTTTATTATATCCTTTGCCGTTTCCTTATCAGTAAATAATATATTTATGATCTGGCCCCTCAGGGCAGCCAGCAATATCTCCATTTTCCGCTTTCCAAATGCTACTCCGATCACATTTCTTATCTGTCTTAGCCTTTCAAGCGGGACCCTTACGATCCTCTCATCTATCCTATTCGGTACATGCCTTCCCTCATTATCAATGAAAATAAGGTTCACATCGCCCACTACGCCAAGTCCCTTAAGGTACTTAAAATCCTCTGCTGTAAAACTCCCTGTTTTTATCAGGGTTGAATCAGGGCCCAGGTCGCTTATACCGATAAAGGCTGTATCGATCTTTTCAGACATATCTATTATCTCCTTCACATTGCTGTCCTTCTCTATGATCTCCTTGACTTCCCTGCTATCCATTACCGCAGGAGAATGTATCATATAACTTATGCCTCCCACCCTGTCAGCGATACTTTTTGCTACTGAATTTGTATGTACGCCTGTGCCTGTCTTACCCAGGCCGCCGATCATAGGAACTACTTTTATATCACTTTTATCCAGTATATTGATATATTTTGAGAGCTCCCTGAGGGAATGGCCCCATCCTATGCCCACATAGCTTCCATTATTTAGTATTCTTTCTAATACATTATTAAGACGGTCCCCCATGGACCTGATAATAGCCTCATCATTTTCCAGATCGTCCACTATTATGCATTCGCTTATTCTGTATTTTTTTTCGATCTGGTATTCCATACCGGAGAAGTCTTCCGCTGGATGATTGATCTTTATCTCAACTATTTTTTCCTTTTTTGCCCGGGTAAGATATCTTGATACCTTTGTTCTTGAAATATTGAGCTTATTGGCAATATTTTGCTGAGTCAGACTCTCGAGATAGTAAAGCCTGGCTATTTTTGCAAGAAATCTTTTTCTTTCAAGGTCCATCAATATTTATTTTAATATATTTAATTTAATTAAAGTGCACATATATGCATACATTGAACATATTCTTATATAAGGATACTACAAATCCAGCAATTTACAAGAAAGTTTTTAAAAATTTATGAGGTTAGGAGCCCTGCCATATATACCAGCACCATCTTGATTATATCTGTTTTTATATAATGGCAGGAATTACTGTCAAATAGCACCCTGACTGCTGCTTCAAATTCTTCACTTTTTTCTTCAAGGATTATAAGTATTGGAAAATATGGAAATGGATAGATGATAGCTCCATTGATAAAGTCAGGACTCTTCTTACCACCATTCTTCTCTATTATTTTTATTAGATCTCCGGAAGAGCTTTCAAATTTTTTTACTAAAGATTTCAGGACACCGGGTATCGTCCTGAAATAAAACAGGCCGTCTCGAAGTTCGCGGTACGCTATCCACTTTCCGGAAAGATTCGTTCCGTCTGCATTATTTAAATAGTGAAGTATTATAGAAGAAGAAAAAACGTCTACCCGGCCAGGATTACCGGGACCCATAATATCTTTTTGTCCTTCCGGATAATAGATTTTTTCTGAACCGGCATCTACTGCTATCTTCCCTCCAAAATATTTTATAAGCAGTTTCTTTTCACCTATAAGTTCCGCACCTGAATTTATGGCGGCTTCTGCCAGATCTTTTTTTCTTAAAGATGCAAAAGAACAGCTGCATACGCGTTCAAGCGTTCTAAGATTTTCATTAAGATTGCTATGTATCCCAGAACCTATTTTTTTATTGATCTCATTCATTTTGTTTAATCTTCATATAATTCTGATTAATAGTATAATATCACATTGGGAAAACTAAAAAACTTTTTATAGATAAAAATATATTGATTCGAGGAGCCTGTCCGAGAACTGGGACCTGGGCTTGCAGGCTGATATTTTTAAACAGATCAAGGCCCGAGGAAGAAGCAGGTTTTTAAATGCTGATAAATAAGGATAATATATTTATAGATC
>CBDUUS010000216.1:0-3046 GCA_965370465.1 uncultured bacterium
TCCTATAGATTATTCCCATTTTAATATTATGGGAACTGCATTTGGGGCTCATGGCATAGAAGAAGATAGTGATAAGGCTGTCTTTACAAATGTTAAACTAGAAACTGCTATCGGAAAAAATAAAGACATAAAATTAAAACTCCCCTTTATAATACCAGGTCTTGGTTCAACAGATATTGCCAGGAAAAATTGGGAGGGGCTTGCAATCGGTGCTGCCATATCAGGGGTTATCCTAACTATTGGTGAAAATGTATGCGGAATTGACCCCCGGTCTCAGTTTGACAGTAATGGTAAAGTCATTAAATCACCTGAACTTATTAAAAGAGTTAAGTTATACAGGGATTGGCAGCAGGATGGATATGGTGCAATTGTAGTTCAGACTAATGTAGAAGATAGCAGGTTCGGTGTTTTAGAATATGCCATTAAAGAGTTAGGCGTAGAGATAGTAGAGTTAAAATGGGGTCAGGGCGCTAAAAATATTGGCGGTGAAATAAAGATAGATGATCTTGACCGGGCCATTAAAATTAAAAATAGAGGTTATATTGTTTTGCCAAATCCACTTGATCCTGATATTCAAAAAGCTTTCAAGCATGGGGATTTTAAAGAATTTGAAAGACATTCCAGAATAGGTATGTCCAGTAGAGAAGACTTTATGAATGCAGTTGAGCATCTTAGAAAAACCGGTGCCAAACATATATTTTTAAAGACTGGTGCCTATGGCGCTGCCGATCTGGCAAAGGCTATTAAGTATTCATCTGAAGCTGGCATAGACCTGTTGACAATCGATGGAGCTGGCGGCGGTACCGGGATGAGTCCATGGAGAATGATGAATGAATGGGGTATTCCTACTGTTTATCTGCAGTCAATGGCATATGATTTTGCAAAAATACTGGATGATAAGGGTGCATATGTACCTGATATGGCTATTGCCGGAGGTTTTACTTTAGAAGATCAAATATTTAAGGGTCTGGCTCTTGGCGCTCCCTACTTCAAATTGGTAGGAATGGCCCGTTCTCCTATAACAGCCTGCATGGTCGGAAAAACACTTGCCAGCATGATAGATAGTGGCACGCTTCCCAAATCCATTGAAAAATACGGCAGTGATTTGGAATCAGTATTTGTAGAGGTAACCGGTTTAAGGAAAGAATTTAAAGATAGAGCTGATAGTATTCCTGGTTCAGCAGTAGGATTATATAGTTATTATAAGAGACTGGAACAGGGTCTGCAGCAGTTTATGTGCGGAGCAAGAAAATTTGCCCTGAATTATATAGACCGCGGCGACATCCTGTCACTTACTAAAGAGGCAGCTTCTGCTTCCGGCATACCTTATCTTATGGATTATGACAGCAAAGAAATAGAAGAAATACTGAAATAAAATATGGAAAGGAGTAAGACTAAATGGAAAATAAAGGATTATGCATTACATGTGTAAATGACAAAGAATGCAATTTCTCTCGGAAGTTTCCTGTTTTATATTGTGAGGAATTCAGTATTTACGAACCCGGACCGTCAAAGGAAAATGGGGGAAATAAACAAGAAATAAAATCCGATTAAAAAGTAAAGATATGGGAATTGATAAAAACACCGGTAAAGCTTATCAGAAAGATCCATGGAACTGATTTACTATAAATTTTAAAAACTGAAAAGATTGCAAAAAGAGGTAAATGTTTAAAACCCCTCTCTTAAGGAAGAAATGATAAAAAATTACAGGAAGATAAGAGTATTGCTTGAAAACTGCAAATAGTAGCTCAGAAAGAGCTCAGTTCCCTTATTATATCTTTCTTTACCTTAAGCTTCTCAAGCCTTAAGACAAGTCTTTTGCATCTTCCGGGATCCAATTTGTAGAGGCGGGACCTTACTGAAGCATAACTTTTAAGCTCGACACTTATATTATCTACTTCCATTCCGATAAATATGGGCAGAAACTTGGGACTGGCAGCGATCCCTCCGCACAGGGTGACTTTCTTGCCCTTTTTATGGGTCCTGCTTATTATGCTGCGCAGTATCTCTATTGTCGGAGGCTGGAGAAAATCTTCGCTATTGGAAGTCCTGATCAATTGTCTGGACCGGGCATAAACAAGTGAAAGAAGGTCATTGGTTCCTATATTTATGTAATCACATTCCTCAATTATTTCTTCCAGTGCAAAAAATGCAGCCGGAGTCTCAATAAATGCACAGAGAGGGATGTCCCTTTTTGTATCTTTCAGTATCCTTCCGGATCTTTTCTTTATTGATAGGATCCTTTTCTTTAGCATTATCATATCTTCCGGGCGGGATATCATAGGAAATGCTATTATAAGGGATCCATATTCTGAAGCCCTGACCAGTGCCTCCAGCTGCCTGTTGCAGAATTTTCTTGCAAGAGGTTTCTTATTATTTTCTGCAATGGGCCCCTTATATATGAGACTTAAGAAAGAAGCCTTATCTCCGCTCAGGTCAAGTGTCCGGAGTATCACGGGCCGATCCGGAAAGAGTTCGAGTATTTCCCTATAGGTATTTGATTGTTTTATGAGAGAAAGGCCAATATCCCCATTTAGAAATGAAAACTCCGACCTGAAAAGTCCTATGCCTTCCACACCAATTGCTGCAGCGGATCTGGCTTCCTCCAGAGTATTGACAGTTGCAAGGAGAGCAGGGATTTTTTTATTTTTTAATTTTTTTCCTGATTTCTTTGTTACTTCCGGCCTGTGGAGCTGATGATATTTTTTTAAAGTAGCCTTATCGGGCCGTATTATCAGTTTTCCATTATAACCATCAAGGACTGCTTTCTGTCCGTTTTTAATATCATCAGCGGGCCTGTCTATCTTTATTATATAGGGGATCTTAAGCGATTTTATAAGGATGGATGTGTGGGATTCTATATTCTGTCTTTCAATCGCTATGCCTTTTATTTTTTTAAGGTCTATTGATGCAAGATCGGTAGGATATATCTTTCTTGCCACAAGTATGAGATCATTCCCCTGTTTTCCACTTTCAAATTTATTCTCCACAAGACCGGCTGGATTTAACCCCGAGACAAGCCTATTGTAAAGATCCACCAGATCAT
>CBDUUS010000217.1:0-3042 GCA_965370465.1 uncultured bacterium
TAAGCCTGCCTGCTTTGGATTGTATTATAACTTACTTTTCACAAGTTAAAAACAAAAAAATCCTAA
The DNA here is from genome assembly GCA_965370465.1 of uncultured bacterium. Classification (GTDB taxonomy): domain Bacteria; phylum Actinomycetota; class Humimicrobiia; order Humimicrobiales; family Humimicrobiaceae; genus M55B120. The sequence goes on from CBDUUS010000217.1 coordinate 67, forward strand.
TTTGATCATACTTTTTTATATAACCCTTTCCTGGCCCGGGAAATATGTCTGTATGGATGGCCCCTGGCGCTATAGTATTATAGTATCGCAGTTTTATTGTCCAACAGACCAGGATTCAATTCCTGGACAGGCTCCTATCTACAATATGCTTCCTTGTATGATAAAATAGGGACAATATAATAATGTCTCCGGGAAATGGAAATAATAGCTTTTGATTCCGATTGAAGAAATAATTGATATAATATAGTCTGATCATTAAAAGAAAAATATGATTATTTTACTGGTATAAATAGATGAACAGCAAGAAGATACTGATCCTCGGCATGAGCCCCATGCCTTTTGAAAATGATAAAAAGGTATATGGGACCGGCATAAGGACCTGGCAAATCATCTATCCGTTGCTGGAGAAGGGCCACAGGCTCTGCATTATAGGGTATGCCATACCTTCAGCTTATCCCGATGGGTTTAAAAGCATAAGGGGAAAAAACTACCATTATGGCGGATATGAGTTTGAATATAATATACTTGAGAAGGATGATTTTGAAGATACGGGCCTCCTGACAGATATAGCCGGAAGTTTCGGGCCGGATTGCATCATAGGCTGTACCTTTTATCCTTCATATCTTGCCGCAAAGATAAAGGATGAATTGGCGAATAGTCCCGGGGGGATAAAAGCGCCTCCACTGTGGGCAGATCTATTCGGGCATGTCATGGCGGAAGCCCAGGCGCGTGCATTTATGGACGGTGATGACGGAGCCCTCTTTCATTACTGGAACAGTGAATACAATATTCTCAAAACGGCGGATATTTTCTCATGCGTATCGGAAAGGCAGGAATATGCCACTATAGGCGAGCTTGGAGCAGTAGGAAGGCTCAATAGGTTCACTTCCGGATATGAATTTACAAATACAATACCATGCGGCCTTCCTCTCGAAGATTATGAGCATAAAAAAATAGCCATAAGGGGAAAACATGGAATAAGCAAAGATGATTTCGTGGTACTCTGGTCAGGCGGGTATAATACCTGGACCGATGTAGACACTCTTTTCAAAGGACTTGAAAGAGCTATGGAAAAGGACCCTTCGATAAAATTCGTCTCAACTGGAGGGGAAATACCCGAACAGGACCTCAGGACATATCCCCATTTCCTCTCACTGATAAAGTCAGGTAGATTTGCCGGCCGGTTTATTATGAAGGGCTGGATCCCCGGAGAGGAGGTCCCGGACCATTATCTTGAGGCTGATATAGGAATAAATATAGACAAAGACATATATGAAGTGCGGCTGGGAAGCAAGAACAGGATACTTGACTGGTTCAGGGCCGGACTTTGCGTGCTTTCTTCGGATGTATGCGAGCTTACCGGACTTATGGCAGATGCAGGAGCGGGGTATGTTTTCAGGCCGGGAGATCCAGAGGACCTTGCAGACAGATTACTTATGCTGGCATCCGACAGGGAAAGGGCAGGAGCGGCCGGCCGGGCCGGAAGGCAGTTCGGACTTAAGGAGTTTAGCTTTAAAAGGACCACGCGGACCCTTCAACAATGGGTGGAGAACCCGGTGATGGCTCCCGACTATGGAAAGGAAAAAGGACTGCTTTTTGAAAAGGAAAGAGCCCTTAAGAACCTTGGGGAGATCACAGACAGGCAGAAGAAGATGATAGAAGAGCGGGACGGGAAGATCTCTGAGCTGGAAGGCATAGTAAAGGGGCGGTTTCCCTGCAGGATATATAATTATTTAAAGATGGCAGGCAGAAAGATCAAAAATAGAAATATTGCAGAGGATCCGAGATGATGATCCAAAGATCTCAGGATAATATGGAAAATAAAAGCCTTATAATAATCATAACATATAATAGCGGAAGCTTCATAGAAGACTGCCTGATATCGGTCGCCGGACAGACATATAAAAACTGGCAGCTGATAGTGGCGGACAATGATTCAAGCGATGATACAGTCAGGATAATAAGAGATCTCAGGAATCAAACCACAGCTTTTAGCGGGGATAATTTCAGGCTCATACGCCTGAAGAAGAATATAGGATTTGCCGGTGCCATAAATCATGTCATATTTAAGGGCGGCAGGACGGCAATCCAGAAGGATGATTTCAAATATCTGATCCTTTTAAATCCCGATATATCCCTTTTCCCTGATGCGCTGGAGAATCTCATAGCGGCTTTTGGCCCTGGAGCGGATGGAGGAAGATCCGGCATAGGAGCCTGCGGGGGACTTATCCTGGAATACGATAGGGATATAATACAGCATATGGGCGGCAGGATAACTCCTAATTATATTACCTATCATGAGGGAGCGGGGCAGAAGTTTTCCGGCATGGGCTCCGGTGCGGTCGATGAAGGCCCGGAGAATTATAGCGGCCAGCATGCTATTCAAGACAGAAACAGCCTGATCGAAGCAGATTATGTCACTGGAGCATTTTTTGCAACGGACCTTTCATTATTCTATGATGCCGGGGGTTTTGACAGGGGATACAGGCCGGTGTATTTTGAAGAGCTTGATTACTGTCTGAGAATAAAGGAAGCAGGATGGCGGATAGCCGCTAATACCAGAGCTGTATGCAGGCATTTTGAGGGTGCATCGGTCAGGAAATTCAGCAGAAAATTCTACCGGCATTATCACAAGAACCGGCTCCGATGCGCGGTAATAAATATGGATCTGCCGGAACTGCTGTTAAAATTTATCCCGGCAGAGTTAAGCTGGCTAAGGAAAGGTGCGACCAGGGATCAGGCAGCGCCGCTTGCCTGTGCATATTTTATAAATACAGTCTTTTTTATTTATAATCTTGCTGTCAGGATAAAAAATTATTTTATATTGAACAGAATAGAGTTAAAATGAATATTGATTTCTGGATTTCCAGGGTCTTATTTATGAAATTTATACACCGGGAGCGATAAAATGGTACTGGAGATTTCTAAGAGGAAAGCGCTGACAAAGATATCTATAATAAGCTATGATATTGTAGG
>CBDUUS010000218.1:0-3033 GCA_965370465.1 uncultured bacterium
AGGTTTATTTTTATTGGGTTTTGTGTTTTTGTTTCAGGAAATGCCGGATATTCTTCAAGCGAGAGAGTGTTTAGATTAAAATGGGCATTTTCGCTTGTTATCTGGATCTGGTTAGTCTCTTTGTTTAATTCAATATTTATCTTTGATTCTTTAAGGCTTTTTAGTATGTTTATTAATATTTTTGCAGGTACAACAACCTTTCCTTTTTCCTCTATTTTTACACTCATTGAACTTTTTATACTTGTTTCAAGGTCTGTGCTAAAGATACTTAATTCTTTGTCAACTTCCAGTAATACCCCATTTAAAATAAATGTGGGCGTTTTTGGATTTATTGCCTTACTTGAAAACAATATTAATTCAAGAAGTTCCCCTCTGGTTGTCTGGAATCTCATCTATACCTCTTTTATAAAAAATAAATCCTTTTTATTATATATAATATTTTATTAAATAGTTAGTATTAATCATAGTATTGTTGAAACTGTTAATAACAACAAATACGGTGTGTTTTTATTAAAAACCCTGTTTAAAACTAAAATAAAACATGTGGATAAAAACTAAAAATATTAACAAAAGAAAAGTTATTAAAAAAACCGAAATATTATTAACAGAAAAAACAAAAAAATGTTAATAAATATACCAGATACTAACAGTTTTTAAACAGGGCCTGTGGAAACTATGGAGATTTTTTTATCTTGTTTGTGATCTCCTGGATCTGCATATAAACATTCCTGTCTTTAGCAATAAGACCAGAAATCTTTGATACCGCATACATAACAGTTGTATGGTCCCTTCCCCCTATCCCTTTACCTATTTGTGGAAGAGAGCTGCTTGTGAGCTCCCGGGCAAGAAACATTGCAAGCTGCCGGGCATGGGAAATAAACTTATTTCTCTTAGCGCTTAAAATATCATTAACAGGAATAGAAAAAAACCGGGAGACCTCTTTTACTATTTTTTGTATACTGATTTTGTGCTCGATATCATCAGGAAGAACATCTTTTAAAATATTTTTAGCAATGTCAAGGTCTGGTTTAGAATCAGTAAGAGAAGAAAATGCCACAATGCGTGTAAGCGCGCCTTCAAGCTCTCTAATGTTTGCAGTTATTTTCTCAGCTATAAAACCAATTATATCATCTGAGACTTTTATCTTTTCCCTTTCGGAATACTTTCTTAAAATAGCCATCCTGGTCTCAAGATCGGGAGGCTTTATGTCTGTGACAAGACCCCACTCAAAACGGGAGCTGAGCCTCTCTTCAAGAGTGGCGATGCTTTTTGGGGGCCTATCACTTGAGAGGACTATTTGCCGGTTAGTATCATGAAGCGTGTTAAATGTGTGAAAAAACTCTTCCTGGCTCGCCTCTTTTTCTTCTAAAAACTGGATATCATCCACCAAAAGAATATCATTATTCCTGTAGCTATTTTTAAAAGCAATGATGTTTTTATAACGGAGGGCATTAATAAAATCATTTAAAAACTTCTCAGCAGACACATATTTTACAATAAGGTCCGGGAAAAGCTGTTTTGTGTATTGCCCGATAGCATGAAGAAGATGAGTCTTGCCCAGACCCACTCCCCCATAAATAAATAAAGGATTATAAGTCTTTCCAGGATTTTCACTTATAGCAAGGGATGCCGTATAGGCAAAACGGTTGCCGCTGCCGACAACAAAACTATCATAAGTATATTTTGAATTAAAAACAGATACATTGGAAGCGGAAGAAATATTCCTCTTCTCGCCAGGAGCATCTATTTCCGCTTCAGGAAAAAAACCATCATCGGGGAATTCCGGAGAATGGGTAATGATTTTAATAGTGGTCCTGCCGCCTGCTGCCTTTTTTGCGGAATTATTTAAAAGACTTAAATACCTGGACTCCAGCCATTCCTTAGCAAAAACACTGCCTACAGAAATAGTAAGGGTGTTTTTTTTTAAATCGCGCGGAACTATAGTTTCAAACCATGTCTTATAAGTGGGCAGATTAATATTGCTTTTAATGTCTGTAAGGATATTTTTCCAAACACTATTGATATCATCATTCATATATCAATACTAAAGATTATTTGAATAATATTCAAGATATTTCAAACCTTTTTTTGATAATTTTCTTTTGCCCGAACTTTGCGAAGAAAGAAGTTTGTTCTTCTCAAGAAAAATAAGTTCGCGGTATGAAGTAGAAAGACTAAAACCAAGCTCCTCGGCTATTGCAGACGGTCCGGATTCCTCCAGTTCGAGGATTAAAAATAGTATTTTTTTCTGCCTTTCGGAAAGGATCTGATAATTTAATTCCGCAAAGACACCCGCCGAAAGTTTCGCCTCTATATCCTCCGGAACTGGTTCCTTTTCCTCTATCAGCGGAGAAATATTTATATCGGGAGAACTGCCGCCGGTATCTATTTTTAAAGAGATCACGGTTCCCCGGCGGATATTATCGGTTATATCTATAGAGCCTCCGGAAAAAGTAATAGTTTCCCTGACAATAGGAAGCCCGGACCCCACTCCCCTTATGTACTGCTTCATGCTGGTCCTCGCAGAGGTATAGCCGGGAAGAAGAGCTTTTTCCTTATCGTTTATACCCGGGCCCTGATCAGAGACAAGTATATGGTTGCCGCCGGACATGATTGTTATGATCACTTCTTTGAAGTTTGCATGTATGAGGTTTTCAATGATCTCCCTTATAATAGTATAAGGGATCTTACCTCCCATATCGTGTGATAATGAATAAGTCTTCTGTGAAGTGTCATTGATGAATTCTGATATATTATCATATATAGAATCAACAATTCTGGGGATGCTGCGCATATTATCATAAAGTGCGATCTTGACCGGTATAGAAAAACTGCTGTTTTTGGCAGCGGCCCCGTTTATATTGTAAGGAAAAGAAACATCTTCCATAAAGATATTGTAATTTAAGTATTATTATTTAATATATAAAAGCTATACTTAAACGGTCGTGATTTTTTCACCATCTTCCATTTTTTAACAGTTATCAACAGGTAGATAATAATATGTTATTATGAAAAAAGCTACTATTTTATACA
>CBDUUS010000219.1:0-3020 GCA_965370465.1 uncultured bacterium
AAAAAATATAAAAAAATTATCTACATTAAAAGAGAGTGGAGTTCCCTTGACGGAATGTAAATTACGTAAAGAAGTCATGATCGTTGATATTAATATTCCTGGCAATGATTTATTTGAAAGAATAATCAGTATGGGAGTATTCCCGGGAGAGAAGATATTGTTGACAAATAAAATACCAGGCAGTGTTATTATCAGAGCAGGTAATAAAAAACTTGCCATTGGCAAGAATATAGCGAAAGAAATCAAAGTTTTAGAGGAATTTTGATTTTATGGTAGCTAAAAAGGTACTTAAGGGATGAAAAATTTAAAAATACTTTTAATCGGACAGCCAAATGTTGGGAAATCCTCATTGTTTAATGCATTAGTTGGACCAAAAGTTGTTGTATCTAACTACCCTGGAACCTCAGTTGAAATAGCTAAAGCAGAAAAAATTTTTAATGGTACAAAAGTAAATTTCATAGATACTCCCGGGATCTATTCTATTTCAGATAGAAGCGAAGAAGAAAAAGTTACCGAAAAAGCTTTATTTGAAGAACATGTAGATGGAGCAATAATAATCGCTGATGCAACTTCTCTTGAAAGAAGTATCTATATAGTATTGCAGGTATTAGAAGCTAATATACCTGTAGTTTTAGCTTTAAATTTCGTAGAGGATGCTGAAAAGAAAGGAATAGAAATTGATTGCAGCAAGCTAAAAGAAATCTTAAATATCCCGGTTATAGCTATCAATCCTTTAACTAAGAGAGGAATAAAAGAACTTCTAAATATAGTACTGAAAATTAAAAAGACAGAAAAAAGAAGTTTCAAAATTGAATATGATGATCATATAGAAGAAGCAATAGATAAAATTTCTATTGATATTGATGGAAAATTGCCAGAAAGATTCATTGCTATAAGGATTTTAGAAGAAGATGAAGATTTTTATAAATATTTAAAAAACATAGAAGTAATAAAAAAAGTTAAGGATAATTTGATCCAGCACCCAAAGATTGCGGAAGACATTTCAATAACAAGATACGGAACAGCAGTATTTATAGCAGAAAAGGTTACCAAAATAATTTCTCTAAAAAGAGAAAGAAGGCTGCAGGAGAGGCTTGATAATATTCTTTTGCATAAAATATGGGGTCCCCTTACTACTGGTTTAATACTTTTATCAATTTTTGGAGTGCTGCTGGTCCTTGGTAATTTGATACAAAAGGTCCTTATGGGTTTAACAGAAAGATTTATGTCTTTTAGCGTATTGGAAAATTCTATTGTTTCTATGATACTGATCCAGGGGTTGACCGGCCTTATGGCTGGTATTTCTATTGCCTTGCCTTATATACTTTTATTTTATCTGCTCCTGGGGTTTTTAGAAGATGCGGGCTTTCTTTCCAGGTTCATCGTTAATATAGAAAGGTTTTTGGGGAAGCTGGGTCTTCCTGGCAAATCTTTTATTCCTTTGATTTTAGGGCTGGGCTGTACTGCGCCTGCGGCCAGCGCCACAAGAGTATTGTCATCCAGGAGAGAGCAGTTCCATACTGCTTCGCTGTTTGCATTTATACCCTGCTCAAGCAGGATTGCAATAATAATGGGGATAATTGGATTTTATGGAGGCATAAAACTGGTATTCGCTGTTTTTATTACTTTATTTGTTGCCGGACTGCTATGGGCCCTCGGAATAAAAAAAGTTATCCATGCAAAAAGCGAACCATTGCTTTTAGAGTTACCTCCCTACAGGAGGCCACTTATCAAAAATGTTCTTGTTAAGAGCTGGATAAGGATGAAAGACTTTGTGTACATAGTCATACCGCTTTTAGCAATAGGCGGGATCGTCTACGGGATATTAGATGTATTGGATGTCATAGATATTATAATAAAACCACTCTCACTGATCACTGCATGGCTGCAATTGCCAGACAGGACTATTGTTCCTCTGGTATTTGGCTTTTTACAGAAAGATCTAACGGGAGCAATGCTTATATCGGTTTTAGGAAACGAAATATCAACAGTCCTTACATCTCTTCAACTATATGTTTTTGGTGTTGCTGCTGTAATCGGTATACCATGCATAACAGCTTTAGGGTTATTTATTAAGGAGTTTGGATGGAAAAAAGCTCTTATTTTGACAATAATATTAAATATTTATGGAATTCTTATAGCAGGGTTGATAGGAAGGGCAATATCATTATTTTGTTGATATAATGAATATAATTAGAGTATGATCAGGATTAATTAAAATAATATTATGTTTTTAAAATTATAAAATGGGAATATTGAAAATAGAAAATTTAAGCTTAACGAGGAATGGAAATAAGATTTTAGACAATATAAATATTGATTTTTGCAAAGGTCGTATTTATGCAGTAGTCGGGCCAAATGGTGCCGGAAAAACTACTTTAGGGTTTGTAATAATGGGCATTGGTGATTATAAGGATTTTACAGGGGATATTTTATATAAGGGAAAGTCTGTTAAAAATTTAAATGTGTACGAAAGAGCAAGAAAAGGGATAACGCTCGCATGGCAGGATCCGGCAAGGTTTGATGGTCTGACTGTTGAAAAATTTATTAAATTTTCGGCTAAAGATAAAACCCGGAAGTCTGCTGTCGATGCTTTAGAGAAGGTCGGTATGAGTCCTGTTGAATATCTGGAAAGGGCGGTGGACAAAACTCTTAGCGGCGGGGAGAGAAAGAAGATTGAGCTGGCTTCTATCCTTGTAATGAAGCCCGAGTTAGTTGTTCTGGATGAGCCTGATTCAGGTATTGATATTGCGTCACTGGAAAATATATTTGATTCAATCAGACTTCTTAAATCCAGTGGGGCCACTGTTATTTTAATAACACACAGTCTGTCGGTCCTGCAACAGGCAGAGCATGCTTTTCTTTTGTGCAATGGAAATATAATCCAAAGGGGATCGATCAAAGAGATCAGCGGATACTTTGAAGGAAAATGCATCCCCTGCGATCATAAAAATTTACCCGAAGAAATGGAGCCGTAAAGTGGATGTTGAGAATTTATATAAAGTTGCCAATATTCACCC
>CBDUUS010000220.1:0-3006 GCA_965370465.1 uncultured bacterium
CCCCGGCCCGAAGTAAAAATCGCAGAAAAAGAGTATAAATTTTTTCACCCGGGCAGCAGCGGCGATATTCTGATAAACAATATAAAAACAGGAATACTGGGCAGGGTCCATCCATTAATAATCGAAAATATGGAAATAGACCAGGATACCTATTATAGCGAAATAGATCTTGACATCTTTAACGGAAATATTACCGGTTTAAAAACCTATGAGAAAATATCAGTATTTCCGGCAATTGACATAGATCTCGCAATAGTCATTGATGAGAATATCAAAAATGATGATATTCTTGATGAGATAAAAAAAAGCGAATCAGATATTCTTAAAAGTATCAGGCTTTTTGATATATACCGCGGGGAGCAGATAGAACAGGGTAAAAAGAGCATGGCTTACTCGCTTAACTTCAGAGAAGACAATAGGACCTTAAAGGACACTGAAGTTGAGATAATAGCAAACAGGATAATCGAAAATCTTGAAAAGAAGTTCAATGCCAGATTAAGAGCATAGACTGAGCCAATTCCTTCATATAAGATTATTAGTGTATTTTTATATTTAATCCACTATCATATTCCTGTATAATCTCATTATTGATAAATTAGTATTAGTATTTTCCTATACCATCCTGTCCTCTCGGGGCTTATAACGCTAATATATTCTTTATGGAAAAGAAAATGGAACAAGAAATAAAAATGATCTCCTGGAATGTAAACGGCATAAGAGCTGCGCACAAAAAAGGATTAATAGATTTCATAATAAATTCTGATGCAGATATTTATTGCTTTCAGGAGACAAAGGCTTCCAGAGATCAATTATCTGAAGAGCTGCTTAATATTGAAGGATATGAAGCATATTTTTCTTCCCCTGTTAAAAAAGGATATAGCGGAGTAAGCATTTACAGCCGCATAAGGCCCGAAGAAATATTCTATGATGTGGGAGTGCTGGAATTTGATAATGAAGGAAGGATAATAGGATTTGAGTTTGATGGCACCATCCTTTTTAATGTCTATTTTCCTAATGGGGGAGCTTCCCCGGAAAGGCTCGCCTATAAAATGCGTTTTTATGATTTCTTCCCTGGCTTTATTAATAAATATAGAGATTCCGGAAAGAATATAATTTTCTGCGGTGATGTAAATACGGCCCATAAGGAGATAGACCTTGCCAGACCGGAGGCTAATAAGAATAATACAGGATTCCTGCCGCAGGAGAGGGCATGGATAGATAAGCTCATAGGTTCCGGATATGTGGATACATTCAGGCTGTTTGATAAGGGACCCGGCAATTATACATGGTGGGATTATAAGACAAGGGCAAGGGAGAGAAATGTGGGGTGGAGGCTTGACTACTTTCTTACTTCCAATGGGCTCAGGGAAAATATAATTGATTCATAGATATTAGATAAAATAATGGGTTCGGACCATTGCCCGGTCGTGCTGGAGATAAATATGAGAGTCTGACAGCAATTTGATATTTTCCAAATTTAAAATCAACATTAGCTTATTGCAATTACTAATAAATTTACTGCCGTACCCACAATCTAAAGCCGGACCGTAAGGTCTTATATAACCAAAAGGCCATTAAATCAAAATTATTTATGCTTAAAGAAATTTATATTGCATATTATTTATTATTTGTGTATAATATACAAATAATATGAATGGAGCATTTATGGATAAGAAAATAAATATAGGAATAGTAGGCGGTTCGGGATATACGGGCTTTGAGCTTGCAAAGATACTTGGCAGCCACAAATACAGCAATATATCCTTTATTACTTCGCGGACATATAATGGTAAAAGCCTGAGCGAAGTCTTCCCTTCATTTCAGCAGAAGGAAGGCAACAGCCTTATCTTCACAGATATGCCATCAGATAGGGACCTTTCTGATACTGATATAATATTTCTGTGCCTGCCGCCTCACAGCTCTATGGAATATATTAAAAATATTAATTCTATAGCTGATCTCAGGATAATAGATATAGGCTCAGATTTCAGGCTAAATGATCCGGGAGAATATAAGGCATGGTATGGGGCGGAACATATTATTCCGGAGCTTTTAGGAGAATTTACATATGGACTGCCCGAGATCAACAGGGAAGAAATAAAGAAAAGTAAAAATATTGCTAATCCAGGATGTTATCCGACTTCTGTGCTTTTGGGGCTTGCACCGCTTTTAAAAAGCAAATACAGGACGAGCGGCATAAATATCGATTCTAAATCAGGGGTCAGCGGAGCAGGAAAAAAGTTGAAAGAGATGTATCTTTTTGGAAATCTTGATAATAATTTTTATGCCTATAGTGCATCGGGGCACAGGCATATTGGAGAAATGGAGCAGGAGATCAAGAAATTATGCGGATATAGCCAAAAGATAGACTTTACGCCTCATCTTCTTCCAGTGATCAGGGGCATATTTTCATCCATATACTGCAAGATAGATAAAACAGGGGATGAAGATATCGAAGATAATATAATAGATATTTATAATAAATTTTATAAAAAGAGCCGTTTTGTAAAGTTTATGGGAAAAACTATTCCGCATATCAAAGATACGGTAGGGACCAATCTATGCATGATAGGAACCATATATGATGCAAGGACCTCTACCCTGAAGATCTTCAGCGCTATAGATAATCTATTAAAAGGTGCAGCGGGCCAGGCGGTCCAGAATATGAATATAATGATGGGATTTGATGAAGATGAGGGGCTGGAGCTTAATGGAATATAAAGTAAAAAAGATAGTTTAGGGTAAAGGGCAGGTGTTTATTACTATAATGGCAGGCAAGAATACAAAAAAATTTAAACTGATAAGCGATGGAAGCATAACTTCAGTTCCGGGTTTTCAGGCCGGCAGCGCGCACTGCGGGCTTAAAAATTCTAAAAAAAAGGCCGATATCTGCATAATATATACTCCGGAAGGATCTGTGTGCAGCGGTGTTTTTACAACAAACAGCTTTCAGGCTGCCCCGGTGATCATAGACCGTGAAAGCCTTCAAAAAAATAATAGAATAAA
>CBDUUS010000221.1:0-3003 GCA_965370465.1 uncultured bacterium
GCGAACCCAGTATCATAAGTATTCTGTAAAATTTCTTCATCGTTTCCACCTCCCTATACCTGATATCTTAATTTCCACTTCTGTACCAATTTAGAAATACCTTTAAGTATTGCTCGATATGATCCTTGAAAATGAGTGCCGCAATAATAAGCACTAAAATAACTATTATCACTATCGCAGCTTTCTCCCATAAACTCAGATTCCTTTTATTCTCATCTTCTTTCATTTTAAATAGATTTTCTGGTCCTGCTCTCAATAAACTCTTCAAGGCTGTCTGAAGGTATTCTCCAGGAACTTCTTCCTTCTCTTATTTTAAATCCCCTTAATTTTCCAGTTTTCAGAAGATTCCAAATATTATCCACCGAAAGTTTTAATATTTTTGCCACCTGTTCAGCGGTATAGAGAACCGGCCCGGATGCAGCGGCTTTTGCCTGTTCTTTTCCGACAAAAACATTTAGAAACATATCAAGGTCCTCTTCTTTTATTCTTATAGCCTTCCCTATCCTGATGGCCCGCAATTTTTTGAGCATTACCACTCTTATTATCTCTGCCTCACTAATACCGGCTAATTCTGAGACTTCTTTGATCGTATATAATTTTTTATCTTCTTCCATATTAAAAAATATTATCTATAAGATCATTTATACCGGTCTGCATATTAATAATGTCTATATATGTCCTATTATCCTCAATAAAACTTTTTTTCTTTTTTGGAATAAAGGGAAATCTTGCACAAACCGGTATCTCTGTAATGTTTTCAAAATCTTCTATTTGTACATCTGCCATATCTTCTATTTTGTTCAAAACTGCTATTTTTTTTTGATTCTCAGGTAGAAATTTTTTGAATTCCAGCACTCTTGGTATGATTTTCATATCGGGAGACAATACAAGCACAGATGTCGTAGAGAGATTTATCATCTCAAGGGATATATTGTCATATCTGAAAGGAAGATCCGCTATTATTACATCATATTCATTTCTGGCTGAATATATCAAACCATTCAGCATGTCTATATCAAATCTGTCGCTTTGATATAAAGATAATGGAGGACATAATATGTCTATCCCGTTTAATTCTATTATACTTTTTTTTATGTCTCCATCACCTGCAAGCATATTGCTTATATAATCTCCAATAGTACGGTATCCATTTATATTTAATCCTATAGGGATATCGGAGGGTCCTTCGCAGAAATTAAGGTCGATTATTAGTATTTTCCCAATATTTTTCTTCCTTAGCTGCCATGCAGTATTGAAAGCAAGAGATGTCTTCCCCACTCCTCCCTGCACAGAATAAAAAGACGTGATCTCCTGTTTTAAAAATTTGTAATCTTTACTTTCCCCTTTATATCCCCTGTCTAAGGAATCTATTGTCCCGACTACCCTTTTTAATTGTTCTATAGTTTCAGGACATCCCGCTACAGGTATTCCAGGCAATATTCCAGTGCTTTTATTATTACCGGTTATTATGAGGTGTGAATCTGTTTTATCAGCTATATATTCTGATATTTCTTTAAAATCATCAATATTTTCTGATAATAAAATATAATCCGGCATATACTCTTCTATATAGTGCTTATAATTATATTTATGGTTTAATGCAGCTAATCTATTATTTCTGGACTGGACACTATTAATATTATCAATAATTTCTTTATTTTTTCCGATATAAAGAATTATTCCCATTACTATAGATCCTATTATATTTACTGGTTTACTTTATAAATTACTGTAAATTAAAATTATAATTATAATAGTATTTGATTAACTGATAATATTAAACATCTTTTAATCATATCTAATTTATCTATAATAGAACTATTAGACAGTAATGTCAATCAACTAATAGGATATTAACAGGTATATTCTTTATTTTCAGGTTAAAATCGGGGTATATATAGAAATAATCGGCAATACTATAAGAATATGCTGATCTTTTATCACTACCTGTTATTCTATCTCAGTAATTACAGGCTGGACCTGCTGTTGTGGAGTATTATTTTTGAATAATCCTTATTTGACCTATCATCTATCCGGATCGTCTTATAATTTGAGGTAATTCCCGAAATTATCTTTATTTTACTTTTGGATATTCCGATTATCCTTGATAGAAGATCTATTAGTTCTTTATTCGCTTTTCCTTTTTCCGGAGGCGATGCTAACTTTATTTTGATATTCTTATTATAGAGTCCTTCGATCTTTGTTTCTGATGAATTGGACCTGACATATATCCTTACTATGTCAGTCCTCATCAGCTTTGAAGAAATCATTGATTATATCTGGATTTGCAATATCTATTTTTTTTCTGTTTCTCTTCTCGCTATCATCCTTAATATCTTTTTCGCGGGCTTCTCCGCCTGAATCCTTTTTCCTATCGCTCAGACCTGTATTCTTCTCCTGATTTAATCTCTTAAGCATTTCATCAGTCAGCGAGGCAAGATCATTTAAGTCATCCTCCCCTATATCTTCATCACTATTCTGAGTATCTTCTTTTGCATGCTTATAAACAATTTCCTTTTCTTCAATATCAGATATTTCCGGGTCCGTTTCATCATCACTTTTTCCAACAGTTGATTTATCTTCTTTTATTGGAATTTCTTCCGATATATTGTTATCTTCGGTATTACTGCTCAAACCAACTTTTTTCATAGCATCCGTCAAACGGCTATTGTCTATATTCAATGTACTTTGTTTAAAATCATCCGCAAACATTAATACCTGTTTTTTGAAATTGTTATATTCCGTTTTCAATTTTGAAACATTTGTCTCAATTAATGCCTTCTCGTTTCTCATATCCTTAAGCTCCTGCTCTTCTTCCATCTTCTTCTTGCTGACCAGTTCCTCAGCTTCTATCCTGGCTTTTTGTTTGATTTCTTCAGCAACCCGGTGTGCCGATACAAGGGCTTCCTGTATGACTTTTTTCATCTGTGAAGATTCATTATCACCTTCATATTTAAGACTGTCCATTTT
This sequence comes from uncultured bacterium, assembly GCA_965370465.1. GTDB lineage: Bacteria > Actinomycetota > Humimicrobiia > Humimicrobiales > Humimicrobiaceae > M55B120. The sequence goes on from CBDUUS010000221.1 coordinate 2,971, forward strand.
TTCTTCAAGCTCTTTTATCTTTTTTTGAAGCCC
>CBDUUS010000222.1:0-3001 GCA_965370465.1 uncultured bacterium
CAGTATTGATTACCCCCAGAAGATCGAGCCCTTTTTCCTTTATGTTGTCTTCAAGCCTTCCGTCAAGCTTCCCATTGGCCCTGTCCACAATAAGATATACCTGGCCCACAGATATATCTATCTCTGCTGCAAGATCCCTTATCCGGGTTGCAGCAACTATGCCTCTTGGAGAAGGATCCGATACGATAAGAAGATAGTCCACATTATTTGTGGTCCTTCTGCTCAGATGTTCCATGCCGACTTCATTGTCCATGACCACCCAGCCATAGTTTCCCTGAAGTCTGTCTATATATGATTTAAAGAGATTATTGGCGGCACAATAGCATCCGGGCCCTTCGCCCCTGCCCATTACAAGAAGGTCAAAGCTGCTGCTCTCGACCAGTGCCTGATGAATATTCATCTCTACCATCTTATCCTTGAATGTCCCTCCTGTCATCTTCGGAGCATCTTTCTTTAAATCTTCTCTGATCTTTCCTATCGTAGAAGATACCTCTACTCCCAGCACTTCATTAAGATTGGAGTTTGGATCAGCATCAAGTGCGAGAACAATGCCTTTCCCTGCATCTATCAGGGCCCTTATTATGAGACCGCTGGTAGTCGTCTTCCCAACTCCTCCCTTTCCTGCTATTGCGATCCTTTTGCTCATATTTCCTTTCGCGGCTTATCTTTGGCCCTAAAAAATAAATATTAGAAGAAGCATACTCTTCTATTTATATACATACTCCTCGACTGTTGGGAAATCTTTCATATCTGTATATGGAAGGAACAGGCCGGCTACATACCGGTCCATGAACTTCATATTTACGCTTAACTCTATATATGTTATATGCTCTGAGACCTTTACGCTCTCATTGTATTTATTATCAGACATCAGGCTCAGATATGCGCCTGTTACAGAAGTATTGCCCAGGAAGTGATATTTTTCAATATCGATATCGGGAAGCATACCTATAATAATCGTATTTCTAATATTCAGATTCTTTCCGAGCCCGCCTGCAATATACACCTTTTCGAGATCATGTGTTCCCAGATCGACCTCTTCGAGAAGGGTTCTTATACCTGCATATATTGCAGATTTTGCCCTTATCAGATTATCAATATCTACTTCACTTATATATATGCTTTCCCCTGTGGCACTTTCTTCCGCCGGTACAAGAACATATCTGCAGATCTTGTCCACACACTCAAGATATTTGTTTCCTATATCCTGATTGAATCTTCCTTTCCTGTCTATAACACCTTTTAGATACATCTCACCGATTATATCGATAAGTCCCGAACCGCATATACCCTCAGGCATATAGTTCCCTATTACATCTATATTGCATCTGTATGTATCCTGGTCTATAGATACCTTTTCAATGGCTCCATCTGCTGCTCTTATCCCGCATTTTACTCCTCCGCCCTCAAATGCCGGACCGGCAGAACATGAACATCCCATCATCCATTCAGAATTACCCACTACAAGCTCGCCATTGGTGCCAAGATCGATAAAAAGGGCAAGTCTTTCATCCTCATGCATCCCGCTGGCAAGCACTCCTGATGTGATATCCCCGCCAAGATAGCTTGCAATGCCGCGAATACTATAAACACGGGCATTTGAAAGATGTTTTATGCCTACTTCCATGGCGGTGGAATCAGAAAACTTATTTGCCACTGTGACATATGGCTCTTCCCTGATATATTTTGGTGGAACACCGTAGAAAAGATGCATCATCGTAGGGTTCCCTGCTATCATTATTGAGACCACATCGCGGGCATTAATACCGGTACCGCTCAGTATTCCTACTATCATCTTGTTTAAGGTATCGATCAGCACGCCCCTTAACTTCGAAAGTCCTCCGAGCTTATTAGAATATACTATCCTATTAATAATATCCTCTCCATACCTTATCTGTGGATTATATCCTGACCGGGTGCCGATTATCTTTCCGCTGAGAAGATCGACAAGATACATCACCAGACTCGTGGTCCCGATATCCAGAGCTATCCCATAGATCTTCTTTCCGAGATGACCGCTGTGCAGATCTATAAGAACTCCGTTTTTCTTATCCATTATTACAGTTATATTCCAGTCTTTTTTTCTCAGGTCGTGAGGAAGCCTGCGTATAAAGTGTATGGGAATATCAGGATCTTCGATAGCTGTTTTTTCGGTTATGCTTTTGCTCAGTCTATAGTTATCGCTGGTCCCGCAGGAAAGCGATGGTTTTTTAACGATAATATTTTCCTTTATTATCCATGGGCTCACTTCTACATTTGAAAGTTCCGATTTGCTTATGGCCGCATAGCCCTTGCCCTCAATGATCTTTGCTTTTTTCTTCTTCTGAGCAGGGATCTCGACTTCCAGATCGCTTTTTACTTTTGCCAGGCATGAAAGTACAAAACCTTCCTTTTTATCCTTTTCTTTTATAAATTTTGTTTTTTTGGAACTGACAGAACCTTTAAGGACCCTGACTCTGCACCTTCCACATGTACCGACTCCCCCGCAGGATGAATCTACTGTGAGCCCGCAGTCAAGGATCGCATGATGCAGCTTATAGCCAGGGACTACTCTTATTGATTTTCCTGAAGGAAGGAACTTTACCTGATATTTTTTATTTTCACCCATTTTATAGCAGTATTTCCTGATATTAAAGAATTATCTGATTGATATAGATAAACCTTAGAGATTATATTATATAGCTCTTTAAAAATCAAAATGGAAGAAGCTTCTATCTCCTTCCATTTTTAAAATATATGATTACCTGAGCTTATTACTCTTCCATTACATTCTGAACCACAACAGTGCCTTCATCTTCGGTTTCCATTACCATAATGGTAACTCCATATGTGCCATTGCTAACTGCCATAGTGGACATCTTACCATCATCTGTATTAGTGGTAGACTCCATTTCAGTCTTCCATCCGCTCAATTTGTCCTTATACCAGTTAAATATTTCATCTGTGCTTTTATCTGAGGTTGCTGATATGGAATAACTACTTTTACCATCATCAGAGGCCT
>CBDUUS010000223.1:0-2977 GCA_965370465.1 uncultured bacterium
CGAAGTGCCGCCGGGGTATACCCACAGACAGGATCCGATGTGGGGTCAGCCCGTTGAGCTTATCCGGAAGATAACGATCTGGGTAAATCCCTGAAGTATAATAAAGTGAATACCAAAAAAACAGACAAAATACGGCTAAGGTTTGCTCCCAGCCCTACGGGATACCTTCATATAGGAAGTGCCAGGACGGCACTTTTCAACTGGCTCTATGCAAGAAAAGTCGGGGGCCAGCTTATAGTCCGCATAGAAGATACCGACAGGTCAAGACATATTGAAGAAGCAATCGGCCCTATCCTGGAGTCACTGAAGTGGCTGGGGATAGACTGGGACGAGGGCCCGGACACAGGCGGCAAATACGGTCCCTACCGCCAATCAGAGAGAACGGATATATACAAAAAATATGCACAAAAGCTTATTGATGATAAAAAGGCATATATCTGTTTTTGCGATCCCCGGGAGCTAAGCACCAGGAGAAAAGCTGCTGAGAGCAGTGGCAAGACCTTTAAATATGACCGCAGATGCCTTTTCCTTAAACCAGAGGCAATAACTGAAAAAATAAAAGACAGACAGCCCTTTGCAGTCAGGATCCTTGCACCAGACAACAAAATACTTAGATTTAAAGATAAGGTCTATGGAAATATATCGGTTAATTCAGACACTATTGAAGATTATATCATACTGCGCTCCAATGGCCTTCCGACATATAATTTTTCTGTTGCCATTGATGATGCCTTAATGAAGATAACTCATATTATAAGAGGAGAGGACCACCTTTCCAATACGCCCAAACAGCTTCTTGTATACAGTGCACTCAGTATAGATCCGCCTGTATTTACCCATCTTCCCATGATACTGGGCAGTGATGGCCAAAAACTTTCCAAACGCCATGGCTCTGTCTCTATTGAGTCATACCGGGAAGAAGGTTTTCTCCCCGAAGCCATCGTAAACTATATAGCACTGCTTGGATGGGCCTATGATGAGAAGTCGACCATGTTTTCTACTAAAGAACTTATAGAGAAGTTTTCCCTTGAGAGCATAAATAAAAAAGGCGCAAGATTTGATTACAAGAAACTCCTCTGGATGAACGGAAATTATATTAGAAAAATAGATGATGCAAAACTCGAAAAAATGTTAACTGGAAGTATCCGCAGGTCTATGGATTCGATGGACCCGTCTGTATTTCTAAGAAATGCTCCTGCTCTGGAAGAAACTATAAAAAGAATAATCCCCCTTATAAAGGAGAGGATAGGGACGATAAATGAAAGTCTGGACTGGGTGATGCCTTTTTTTACTGAAATAGAATATAGCCGTGATATGGTAGAATATTTTGATAATAAATCAATAGATCCGTCTCTGGTCCTTTTAGAGATATCAAACAAGATCAATCCCTTAAAGGACGACTTCAAATCTTCCAATATAGAGGCAGGCCTGAGGAAGATATCTGATGAGATGGGCCTTGCTTTCAGGAAGCTTGCCGAAGTTTTAAGGATAGCTCTCTGGGCAAAAAAAATTAGTCCGCCTCTTTTTGAGACAATGGAGATACTTGGATATAAGATTGTAATAGGACGTATCAATGATTATCTTGAAATAATAGCCGACAAATGAGAGGGTCGGCATATCTGATATTTTAAATACAATAGATAGATTTCCCTATAGACTGAACACCATCTCTTCAGGAGTAAGATCCCTTCCCTTTTCTACGACTTTCTTCGTGAAATGAGCCACGACAAGCTCCTCATCAGTTGGGACTATATATAATTTAACCCTGGAGATGACTGAGTAATCCGAAGATATTAAACCAAGCTGCCCATTGAGATCCTTATTCCGTGCAAGGTCAAGCCTTATGCCCATATAATCCATATCCTCCAGGCATCTTTCTCTTACAAGGATACTCTTTTCACCGATCCCGCCGCCAAATACTATGCAGTCGATGCTTCCAAGCACAGTTGAAAAGGCCCCTATATATTTCCTTATGCCGTCAATATATAGGTCGACAGCCATTTTTGCTCTTTCATTCTCCTTCTCAGCAGCCTCTATTATCTCCTGCATATCGTCCGTTCCTATTCCAGCAATACCGAGGAGGCCCGCATTATTCGATATCTCATCCTGAGCCTGGTCCACTGATAATCCCAGCTTCTTCATTGCAAAAAGAATGGCTGTACCATCTATATCGCCTATCCTTGTACCCTGCAGAAGTCCTGAATTTGGTGAAAAGCTCATGCTGGTATCGATAGCTTCACCGTTCTTTACCGCAGTAATGGAACTGCTTCCCCCGAGATGTATTGTTATGAGGTTCATATTCTCGGTACCCATCAGTTTATATGCCATAGCTGCCATATATCTATGAGAGGAGCCGTGAAAACCGTGTTTTTTTATTCCAGTCTTTTCTTCCCACTCCCATGGCAGTCCGGATATCTTCCTATATTCAGGTACTGTCCAATAGAATGAAGGTTCAAATACCCCTACCATTGGAACATCCAGCATCCTGTTAAAAACACCTATAGTCTCTATATAGGGCTTATTATGTACAGGGGCCACAAAAAGGTATTTCTCCATCTCCTCAAGTATTTTGGGATTTAGTATATTGGCGCCATTCTTCTCCCCCAGAATACATTTAAAACCCATCGCCTCGATATCTTTTAGATTTTTGATCACTCCGCTTCTTACAAACCATTTTAGTATGTATTTAATGCCATTATCAAAACCAGCTATCCTGATGACCTCTTTTTTTATTGGATCATCACCCACCCTGTGAGTAAAATTCGATACTCCCCTGGTTTTGATCTTGTCAAGATTAGCCTCGCCCAGAACATTTATCTCATTTTCATTATTTATATCTATTATCTTGCTCTTTAATGATGTACTTCCTACATTACCGATTCCGATTATCATCTTTTCCCCTTTCAGGAAATCCTATAAAAAAGTCATTTGATATTTAACTTTATATTTTTATAGTACAATTTTTAATAATTTCTAT
>CBDUUS010000224.1:0-2973 GCA_965370465.1 uncultured bacterium
CAGCAAAAAATATCAGGTACTTTTAGAAGTGCTGATGGAGCCAGGACATTCTGTCGTATCAGAGGTTATATCTCTACTGTAAGAAAGAATTCTCTTTCTGTAATCGATGCGATTCAGGCTGCATTTGAGAGAGACCCCATTATAGTGCCTGCCTTATCTTAAATCATTTTATAGTAATTGAATCCAGATTGTTTATAATAATATTCATTGATAGGGGTTACCCCTCTAAATAGTAACAAATATTTTATATAAACAAATATATTTCATGCTTAAAAAACAGTATCATATTTGTCATACTGGACCTGGACATAAATACCGGTAATCGGGATTAATGGTTAAAAGGGCTTAAACTAAATTTACCCTATTATTTATTGAAAAGTTATTACTTGATCTTAACTGATATCTATTCACTAATACCGGCAAAGCTCATGATAAATCAATATTGATAGAAAGCATTAGAATTTAGTATAATTATAGAAATAATCTGGAATAATAATTTATATCCGGGAGGAAGGCTTGAATGCAATAGAAGTAAAGGATCTTGTTAAAAAGTATAAGGATAAAACTGTCTTAAACAATCTCAGCCTCACTATCAGAGAAGGAGAGTTCTATTGTCTTATGGGTCCCAATGGATCAGGCAAGACTACTCTTTCCTCCATTATAGCCTCTATCAGAAAACAGACCAGTGGAGAGGTAAGAATATTTGATAAGGCTCCTGACAAAGCAAAGGACCTTATAGGTTATATACCACAGGAAAATTTTTCAGACCCTCATCTTACCGGCAGGGAGAATTTAAGATATTTCACCAGAATGCTTGGATATACAAATAAAGAAACCAGAGCTATAGTTGAGGACCTGATAAAAAAAGTAGGCCTTTTAGAGGATGTTGACAAAAAAGCCGGCAAATACTCGGGAGGTATGAAAAAAAAGCTTGAACTGGCCACCATTCTTTACCCCGGTATAAAAGTGCTTATCCTGGATGAACCCACTACCGGATTGGATCCCTCAGCGAGAAGGAAGTTCTTTGGCCTTATCGACGAGGTAAAGGATAAGTCAACAACAATACTGCTTATTACCCACCTGGGCTCAGACGCTGAGCTTGCATCAAGAGCAGGACTTATAGATAATGGTGTGATAATAGCTGAAGGTTCACCTGAAGAACTCAAAAATAATAATAAATTTAAAAGCATTATAAATATTGTGACTTCTGTTAAAAATGACAGAGTCAGGGATATCCTGAGCAGCTTTAATCAGGGAGATGAACTTCTGGAAACAGAAGAAGGCTATAAGATCTATTCTGATGAATCAGCAGAAGTAATCCCAAAAATTGTCAGAACAATTGAAAACGGAGGGTATAAAGTAATCCAGATAGGCTCTACAGAACCTTCACTTGAGGATGTTTTCTTTAAGCTTACAGGCAAACAGGTCAGGGAGGTAGAAAAATGAATCAGATAACTGCAGCTTTTATTAAGGGTTTTAAAGATAATATAAACGACAAGTTATCTCTTTTCTGGGTTATTGCATGGCCCCTGATCTGGCTATTTATGGGAGTATTTATCTTTCTTAGAATGGTCCCCGAGCAGTACCAGGCACTGGCAAGAGGCCAGAATACAATTTCCATGATCACTTTCTCAATAATGATTGCAGGCATGTCGAGCTTGACTGCCAATATAGTAGAGGACCGCCAGAGAGGTCTCTTTTTAAAATTAAAATCAATGCCGGTCCAGCCCTGGAAGGATTCTATAGGAAGGATCCTGGCAATATTGTTATTTTCTTTTATTAGTATGTCAATCCTTCTAACAGTAGGACTGATTCTGGGAGCAAGATTTGAGATCAGTTTGCCGGGAATTTTAAAATCATTGGGGTTTCTTTGCTTAAGCATACTCGCTTCTACGGGAATAGGCCTTATTATTGGTTCACTTGTTAGAAACGTTCAGGGGGCCATTATGACCGGTGTTTCCATAGCAGTAATAACTTCTGCTCTTTCCGGGGTATTTTTTGATTACAGCATGCTTCCGGAAGCTCTGCGCGGATTCGCACGAGTTTGGCCAATATCGGCTGCTAATACATTGATTCAGCATTCAATTGCAGGATTTACAGGGTATGCTCCAACTAATCTAAATATATCCCTGGCCGTGGTCATATCTCTCTTATTCTTCGCCGCCGGCCTTATAATATACAATAGATTTTGCTGGAGGTCCGAGTAATCCCTGATACGATTTGTTTGATCAATTACTAAGGTTGATCAGTGCTTTTAAGCTTTGTTTACCTGATTGGTTGGCTGCAATGAATTTATTTCTGCACCAAGCAAAAAGATAAGGCTGGAAATATATATCCATAAAAGAAAAGCGATCATTGAAGCTATGGATCCATAGGCAAACTGATAGTTGGCAAACTTATTTAGATAGATTACAAATAAATGCTTTATCCCTTCCCAGCCTATGGCAATGGTAAGCGCTCCGCGGTATATCTGCTTAAAATTAATCATTTTATTTGTACCAGAAAAATAAATAAGGATAAAAAGTAAAAAATTAAAAACTATTCCTATGACTACTGACAATATCTTCAAGATCTCAGTTGAGATAGATTCCTCAATATTTAAAATATTTATCAGATTGTTTGACAAATAAAAGAGACCTGTCGAAAGACTGAAAGTGATTATTATGATAAGAAAAATTAAAAACATAATTAAAAAACCATATAATTTTTGTTTCCAATATTTGCGGTGTGTGTCTGTTCTGAACACTTTATTCAGGGCAAACTGTATAGAATCAAAAACATATGTAGACGTAATAAACAGGATAATGAATCCTATTACTCCTATGCTGGTCCGGTTCTCTACTATGTTTGTTATATTATTATCTACAAAACCATATATTATAGGTATTCTCTCCTCAATAAATCCCAGTATATTGGATTGTATTGAAAACCTTTTTATAATCAAGCCTGATACAGAAATAAATATCAGTAAAG
>CBDUUS010000225.1:0-2962 GCA_965370465.1 uncultured bacterium
AAGATTTCTCGGGATATAGAAAAAGAAAAAATCAGGGTTGATAAGGTAAAAGAACATAAATACCATTCAAGAGAAAAGCATAGGGAAAGAAATGGGGGCAGAGAAAGATAATGGCAACTAAAGCTAAACTTATTACGTTCATTTTAATGCTACTAATTCTGTTAATTATCCTCCCTATACTGTCATCGATTTTTACTGAATTACTTGAAGTCTATAAATTCAATTTATCTCTGGTCCCGGAAAACTTCATAGTTAAAACAATTACAAACACCCAAACATATCTAAACTTTTTTAGCAAAACATATCCGGCAAATATATTGAGCTGGGGTATAATTGGACTTTTTTTAATATATTCACTTTTTGGTTTAACAGGCTTAAAACTTCAAAAAATATACACCCAGAAAGATGATTACGGCAGCCATGGCACATCAAGGTTCCAGAGCCCTAAAGAAATAAAAGAGAATTATTTTCAAGACACCCATGGATGGTTTTTAGGCTCAGACAGGCCGAACCTTAGCTATTCCCCGGGAATATCTGGAGCGTACCACCCCATCAGCAGCAGCCTTAATATGCAGACTGCAGTATTTGGAAGCCCTGGGAGTTTTAAGACTACAAGTATTGTACTTCCAAATATATTTCACATACCACATATGTACAATAATCTAAAAGAAAAAGCAGATCTTATAATAACAGATCCTAAAAGCGAGCTGTATTCTCTTACTGCTGAATACCTGAAAAACAATAATTATGATGTACATGTGCTGGATTTTATAAACCTGAAATATGGCGATAGCCTTAATCCCATAAATTATATATCAGACGATAAAGAGCTTATGGAAATAGCTGAAGGCTATATAGCTTCTGTTTCAGACTCGAGAGCTACAAATCACAGTAGCGATCCTTTTTGGGAAGAATCTGAAAGCCAGCTGCTGGGAGCACTTATAGGTTTTGTAAAACAAATATATCCTAAAAACCAGCAAACATTTGGAGAAGTCTTAAAAACTCTTACTTCTGAGAATGTGCGGGACCCTGAAAAAGCATTAAGCTTTTTCAAAGAGTATGATATTAAAGGCTCTTCCTTTCAGTTATGGAATAATTTCCTCCTGGCAGAGGATAAAGTAAGGACCAATATACTAATAGGCCTTGCAACAAAATTAAAACTGTTTTCCATAAGCGGCATTAAAAATATAACAGGTAAAACAACAATTGATATTAAAAAAATTGGAGCCAAAAAGGAAAAACCTCTGGCGCTTTTTATATTAATGCCTGACAAGGATCGTACATTTTCCCCGGTTATTAATTCCATAGTAACTACAATTCTAAACCAGTTATATAAAACAGCGTACGGCAACAATAATTCATTATACAGCCCGACCTATCTAATACTTGAAGAAATGGCAAACATAGGTAGAATCCCCGGCATACAGGTCCTGCTTGGTACAATGAGATCCCGCAGGATCTATCCCATGCTTATATGGCAATCCCTTTCACAGATTAAAAACCGGTATAGTAATTCCTGGGAGGATATACTATCGATGTGTGATACCCACCTCTACCTCGGAATCAACGATGAATTTACCGCGGGCTACTGTAGTAATTCCCTTGGCAACACCACTATTAAAACCCAGGGTATTCATAAAAATTCAGAAGGTTTATTCGGCAGAAACTCTCAAAGCGAATCACTGAACTACCAAACAAGAAAACTGATGCTCCCGGACGAGTGTAAAAGGCTGGATCTCTCAAAACTAATTCTTAACCAGCGCTCCCTCTTCCCTTCTCTTCTTCACAAAGTCCAATACAAATACTGGCAAGAAGACAATAGGTTGTGTAAAATTTCTGACATAAAAGATTTATCGCTACTTAAAACTTATTAATAATATTTTAACTCTTATCTTTACACTACTATTAATAAATAGTATCATATATGGCATTAACTTTATACTATTGAGTAATATCATAATTTTAATTAAATAATAAAAATGATTAATTTAATTTGCTGTATAAGATCTCCCGAAAGTTTCTCACGCATATATGATACTTTTAAAGATGACAATAATTTTGAGCTTGAAGACTCCATAAAAGATTTTGAAAATGTACAGGAAAATATCACCATAAAACAATACGACCTCGCAGTAATAGATGAAAAGCTCCCCTGGAAAGATTCTGCACTTGACCTGTTTAATAAAAAAGACATTAGGATAATTATTTTTAAGGGAGACTTCAGAAAAACAATAAATGACATCTACAAATTATTTCCTGAGATAGAAGAAGCTAAAGAACTCCTCAAAAAAGGAGATCTTCAATCAAAACATGAGGGAACAAGTAAACAGCAAGTAAAATATATTGTAAAAGAAAAACTTATAGAAAAAGAGATAAAAGTGGACACGCCTGTATACAGGGAAATCTATAAAGGCATAGAAAACAAGCTTATAATTGTTACCGGCTTATCAAAAAAAGCCGGCTCAACTTTCCTCTCTATTAATCTTGCAAAAGCTCTCACGGGACTTAAAATCAGAACCAGCATTATAGAGCCCCCCATAGATGCCCCATATCTCTTTGACTACATGGGCCTGGATGGGAAACTAGACACATCGGGACCAGAATATAATTTTTATTCTTACCCCCACGTTATAAACAACGGCGTAAAGCCTCTTCGCGACATGGAAACAATAATAGATGATATTATATGGATAATACCGGACTCAAGAATGAATATTATAGAAAATTGGGATTCACTTAAAATGATGAAGCTTCTATATGCTTCAAAAAGAGCTCCAATTAGTATAATTGATATTGGAAGCAATATTGAACACGAAAGTATTGATCCAATTTTAACCAGTGCAGATATGATTCTGGCTGTTATAAACCCTCAGCCCGTAGAACTAAAACAAAACAAAGATAGGCTGGAAACACTTCTAAAATTAAAAAAGGAAGGATACCCGGTAGAATTTGTGATCAACTT
>CBDUUS010000226.1:0-2959 GCA_965370465.1 uncultured bacterium
TTTTTTATTTTATCCTGCATAAGCCCGTAATATTATTATTTTCCTTCTTTTCCGCTATCTTCTTCGGACTTCTTTTTATCCTTTTTTGTATCTTCTATATCAGCTATCCCTGCTTTTTCCTCTGTCTCTGCTTGCGCAGGTTTTTCTCTATCTTTATCTGCTCCTGCTTCTATTTCCCCGTCCAGGTTTTTCTTTTCTTCTTCCTCCGCAACTTCCTTTTCTTTCCTATGAGCTTCAATTAGAGCTTTTGATTCCTCATCAGGTTTAACAATAACCTTTATCACGGCCTTTGTTTCCTTATAAAGCTTGATATCCACATCATATTCACCGGATTCTTTTATATGTTCCCGGAGATCTATCTTTTTCTTGTCTACTTCAATACTCTTATCTTCCATTATCTTTTCAGCAAGATCCTTGCTGGTTATCGAGCCGTAAAGTTTGCCTTCCTCTCCGGTCTTGACTATAAAGCTCAGAGAGATGTCAACCAGGCTTTTGGCCATATTATTTGCTTCCTCAATATTTTTAGCCTCTACCTTCAGGGCAGCTTTTTTTACCAGTTTCATCTGATTTATATTGCCCTTTGTGGCAATCAATGCAATGCCCTGCGGTATTAAATAGTTATTTGCATAGCCTGCCTTTACATCAGCAAGGTCCCCCACATCTCCCAATTTTTCCTGATATTGTGTAAGTATTACTTTCAAGTCTTCCTCCTATATTAATTCACCTTAGAATTTTTTATTATATTTTTAATTTCTCTTTAATTTTCTAAAATTTGCCCATATATCAATAAGCCCGAGCGCCGGAAAGATAATAAGCCCAAATCCAAAAAAGAACAATAAAAAAATGACTATTGCGACCCTTATTAAAAAACTGGTCTTAAACCTTTCAAATATGCCCCATAGGACCGAGATACCCAATACCATATAGAGCATTCCGAATATTATTATCAGATTATATCCGAGTATATCCGCTGCCATATTCATTGTGCCGGTACTGCCGTCAATAGAGCTGCCCATATCAGGTATAAGTACAAGCACGAGCCCGACAATTATTCCCCACACAAAATACCATGAGAGGTCCCATCTGTTAAATGGTTTAAACGGTTCTATCTCTATCCGGTATCTTTTAAATATCATAAAAGAAAATAGATAGTTTACCAGGCTCATTATAGAAAAAGACACTATAAACACCCCGGGCAGGATCTTCGGCATAAATTTTAGCAGAGCCTGTGTCTGGGATATTACTGCATCCAACTGGGATCTGTCTATTTCCATAAGATTGATATAATTAGAAATAAACTGATCATTACGGATGTCTTCTATATACCCATTATACATTTCTGCGGCTTCCGTAAAAAAGGCAGGGCCATAAATGGCAAAATGCAGCAATATATACAGGCATGCTGCCCCCAGAAAAATAAGGAATACTGCCAATACCGTCTTTCCTGCCGGCCACTCCTTTTCTACAGCATATCTCTGGCTAAAAGCAACCGAGACTATAAAAACTACCGCAACAATGGCCAGTATATAGTTAAATAGAAGAAGGATCAGACATGCTGCCACGGCACAGATAATGCCTTCCTTTATCCTTCCTGCAATAATAAGCAGTGAAACAGGCACAGGTAAAAGCGCTGCGCCTATAAGGCCGAGTCCCGGTATCAGCATGCTAAATATCAGGGCCAAAAATGTAAACAGAATAAAAAGTACCAGATTAAATTTCTTTGTTTTTACCCCGCTCAGGTTATCAAAGGACATTATAAACAATCCAAAAAATCATCTTTTATAATACGGTATAAGGGCAAGGATCCTGGCTCTCTTTATAGCCGTTGCTACCTTGCGTTGATGCTGGACACAATTTCCTGAGGATCTCCTCGGCCGTATTTTCCCCTTATCAGAAATATATCTTTCAAGCATCCCCATATTTTTATAATCAATAGTATCAATATTTTCCTTACAAAAATAACAGTATCTTTTCCTCTGTCTCAAATTGCCTGGTTCTGGTTTTCTTTCTCTTATATTCTTTTTTCTTGCCAACTGTTTTCTCCTTTCAGCTTCAGCCGGAATTAATTATCTATAGATCTTAAAAAGGTATGTCTTCATCAGTAAAGTCAACTTCTTCACCTTTGCTTGCAGGAGCCGAGACCCCTCCATTATCCATTTTTGGGTTCTTTTCCAGCTTGCAGCTGGCAAATTCAAGGCTGGGTGCTATAACATTTGCAGTGATCTTTATCACGGACCGCTTCTGTCCTTCCTTGTCTTCCCATCTATCCTGCGAGAGTCTCCCGGAGATAAGAACACGGTCTCCTTTTGTAAGGCTTTCTGCGCAGTTTTCAGCAAGTTTAAACCATGCAGTGACATTAAAGAAATCGACTTCCTCCTGCCACTCTCCAGATTTCTTGTCCCGGATGCTCCTGTTTACTGCAAGTCCAAAACCTACAACTGCTGTACCATTCGGAGTAAAACGCAATTCAGGATCCCTGGTAATATTACCCAGTATGGTTATATTATTGACTCCAAAAGCCATTGCCTATCACCTTCTCTTGATCTTAATGATTATTATTGCTCTTCACTCTTTACTACCATATGGCGCAGGACTATATCATTTATCCTGTTCACACGGTCAAGTTCGGGAATGACTTCACTATTGCCTTTAAAATAGATAATAGCATAGAAACCATTTTCCTGTTTTTTGATTGGATATGCGAGTCTCTTGACACCCCACTTATCGATTTTCATGATCTCGCATTTTTCTTTTTCAAGAAGCGTGGTCTGTTTTTCTATTTCCTGGTCTATCTTTTCTTCTTCAAGTGAAGCATCAAAGATAACAGCCAATTCATAATCTTTCAACTAATGATCCTCCTCTGGACTAATTAACAAAATTAGGTCCTGCTCTGCAGGCAGAACAGAAAGATGAATAAATATTTAATTTTTCAACTTATACATCAAAATGGATATTATAA
>CBDUUS010000227.1:0-2955 GCA_965370465.1 uncultured bacterium
CTTTGGTGCGGACCTGTCTCCAGGGCCCTGATCTTTGTTTAGAAGATCTGTAAGAGATCTCAACTCATCGATAAAAACTTCTGCTGCTGCATATACTGATATCTCCATTATTCGGTAATAATCTGATATATTTAAAGTGTTCTGGTTTTCAAAAAACAGTCTGCTAAAATCTTTTAAGGCGTCCCTTTTTCTATCTATAGTCCCTATCATATCAAGAAGACATCGATCATCTATCTTTTCTCCCTTTATATCTTCAATAAATCTTAGCATGTCTCCCAGATTGGAACTGAAGAATTCTATTGAGCGATCGTCAACATTTCTTGGGACATCCAGCATAAATATGGGCATGCCCTCAAGATAATGCTCTGCCATATCATATAGCCTTCTCATACCATCGCAGGAATTGGTGAATATTACGGCGGAAAGTCCATCCTTTGAACCGAGAAGGGATTCCCATCCAGATTTCAGATATGGACAGAAATTTATCGGGAAGTAGCTCTCTGATTTCTTAAGTTTTTTGTCTCCCATTATACGGACCGGAGAAAACCCTGCAGCAAGGATCAATTCTTCGGGAGCATAGGTACAAAACCAGCCTATTTTTTTTTGGTCCGCTATGGACCTGAGAGATTTTTTAAAATAGTCTTCTACTGCTATCTTTTTACCCATCTTTTATTATTTCTTCATTTCTTTCAAATACTTCATAGATACCGATATGTCCCCAGAAATCTTCTACCATATACCCATCAATTTCGCCGCTGTCTGAGCCTTCAATAGTTATCCTTACCCTCTCTATCTCTTCAAATTCCGTAAGGGTGTTTACTATGGAATAAATAGCAAGCGTCTCAGTAGCAGAGCTATGGGGGATCTCCTCAAAATTATTTATTATCCTGATATTGAAATCGACAGTTGCCAGGCCATTGGATACGATAACTGAATTCACAATCGTATCGGATGGCAATGTAGGATAAAGACCCTCTGTAGCGGGACCCTTTATCAATTCTTCGATTGCTGTTTTGCAGATATTGCCGGGATCTTCGATCTGCCTTATTTCTTCTGCAAGATATGGCTGATTATCTTCTATTGATGCAAAATAGAGGGTCACCGTTTTTGAACAGGAGCAAATAAAGAAAGCAGAGAGAAGGGCAAGGATTATGACCGGTATTACTATATATAGCTTTTTCATATTGATACCTCTTTCTTAGAAGATATAAATAAAGCTTAAAAAACATCAATAATCATATTATTCTATGATATTCTACAAAATTTTCCCCTCTGATGGTATCATTATTTTGCAATAATCAGTATTCTTGTCCTGAAATGTTTATTTTATTTGCTTTTTAATATATAAAGATAAGAAATGTCTATGATTAATATCCGTATTGATTGAGGTTTAAGCAATGGGAGTAAAACTTTTTTTGATCAGGCATGGCCAGACCAGTTGGAATGTGGAGGGAAAATATCAGGGAAGCTGCGATATAGAGCTAAACAGTACGGGAATACAGCAGGCAGAACTCGCATCAAAGTATCTTTCCAGGGTAAAGTTTTCGGGCATATACAGCAGTCCATTAAAGCGCACGATTAAGACGGCAGATATCATCAATAGAAAAACCGAAGTGGAAATAAAGACATATGAAGAGCTGAAAGAAGTGGACTTCGGGAAATGGGAGGGACTGAAATTCCATCAGATAGATAAAGAGTATCATGAAGATTATCAAAAATGGATGGCAGATCCCTATAATAACCATCCCACCGGAGGCGAGAACTTCAAGGAACTGACGCTTAGAACGACTTCAATAATAGATAAAATAGTTGCTGAGAATACTGATGATTCCAGCATTGCTATAGTAACGCATGGCGGAGTCATACTTTCCCTGCTTGTCTACTGGCTGCAGATACCCCTCCCAAGATGGAAGTCTATCATACAGAGGCAGGGTGCCATCAATATAGCAGTCATAGACAGAGGCTATCCATATATATCTGCTATTAATTATACGGGGCATCTGAGCCCGGTCTATGATGATAGCGAGGATAAAATAATAAAAATATACAGCAGTCTAAGAAAAAATGATATCAATTCAACGGGAGGTTAGCTATGGAAGAAAATGTTGAAAGTGCAAGTATGCTAAGCGGGAGCATCATACAGAATATTAAGAACAACTGGCTGGATCTGGCCATCATAGTCGGAGCCTTTATAATCATCATCATAGTAGTCAGTATTGTTAGAAAACGGCTGGGAAGGCTTATTGAAAAGAAGATACCTGATGACAGGATATTAATGCGGAAAAGGTCCCTTACCTTTAATAGCGTTATTTCAAATCTAATAGTGATCATAGTATTTATTGCCGCTGCTCTGATAATAACGGACCAGCTTGGAATAAATGTAACTCCGCTATTGGCAGGTGCAGGAATAGCGGGTATGGTGATCGGTTTTGGCGCCCAGAACCTTATAAGGGATCTTATCAATGGAATATTTATACTTTTTGAACAATGGTATCAGGTGAATGATGTTATTACTGTAGGAGATATAACCGGAACCGTTGAAAGATTTAATCTCAGGACCACAATGATAAGGGATATCGAAGGGACGGTGCATTATATCCCCAATGGGGAGATAAAGATCCTTGGAAACCGGACACAGCTGTGGGCCAGGGCCGTTGTGGAAGTAGGGGTGCATTATGATGAAGATACAGACAGGGTGGTCAAGATCCTTGAGGAGATCTTTGATGAGATAATGATGGATAAAAAGTATAAGAAGGTGATACTGGAGAGGCCCTCCATACTTGGTGATGGCGGCATAAGCGATCTTGGCGATTCAGCAGTTATGTTTAAGCTGATATGCAAGGTAAGGGCCGGCGATCAATGGACCATCGCGCGCCAGCTCCGTAAAAGGGTAAAGGAAAAGTTTGATAAGGTCGGCATAGAGATACCTTATCCCTGTACAAATATTTATATGAG
>CBDUUS010000228.1:0-2952 GCA_965370465.1 uncultured bacterium
GCATAATCTACAACTTCTTTTGATCCCTTAATATTTTCTTCAAAAGAAAGTTTTGAGAGATCGATCATCACCCCGCTATAGCCTCTATTAATTGCTTTTATGCATTCTTCCACGGATTCAACATGATCAGCAAATAAGCCTGATGGGAAATTTGAATCATTTATAAATTTCTTAGCAATATCTTCAACACAACTAAGACAGGTATTCTCCATTAATGGAAGATATATATCATATAATACTGGAGAATCAGTTGCTTCTGCAGCTTTTGTTACAGCTTCAGCACTTTCTAGATTTGTTATAAGAAATCTTGAAATACAAAAATTCTTATCAGCAGCATAATCTATCATAAATTTTATTGGAATAAACAACTTTTATCCTATAAATAAAATGGCCAATCTAAATATCTTTTATATTATTAATTACTGCAGACGTTAGCCTTTCAACAAGTTCATCATATTTACTTGTATCCTGGATATTTAAATCTCTGCTTGTCTTTTTTTCTTTCTCAGCTGTACCATGCTTTGGAGATAAAGAAATACTGCAGACATTAGTCTGGAAGGAACATATGTTTTTGCTTCTAAAGACTTCCAGCCTGTTTTCAACCATTTCTCTAAAACCTTCTCTGGCTTCATTCATAAGCAATGCCAGATCCGGTGACTCTTTTTCAAGCAATGTCCTTATCTTCTGTACAGCCAGATTTGATATTCTTGTATAGACAGACGCTTTATTTATTCCCATATCAATAGCTTTCCTTATCACGCCGTCATCAACCCCGGAACCGCCATGGAGCGATAAATAACAATTAGTTTTGGCTTTGATCTTACTGAGTAACTCCAGATTTAAAGCAGCTTTCCCCTGTCCTAATCCATGTATTGAGCCTATTGCTGGAGCTAAAATATCAACACCTGTTTTTTCCACAAACTCCTGAGCCAGGTCAGGGTCTGCAATATTTTCTGCTGCGGCTTTCTCATCTATCCCTACTCTTGTAATATATCCCAGTTCTGCTTCTACCATTAAACCTACGCTATGTACCACTTCTACCACTTTTTTAGTTTTTGCAATTTTTTCAGCAAAATCTATTCCCGGAGGTCCATCAAACATAAGAGAGGTAAAACCGCATTTTATAGCTCTTACTATTGAAGAGATCTCTTCTGCATGATCGAGATGCAGAATTACTGGAACATTTATCTTATTGGATAAATCTTTTACCAGATTTGAAAAGGTCTCAAGATCGCTATATTTAAACTGTGGCTCATATACTGCGCATACTACAGGAGTTTGTAAATTTACTGCAGCTTCAATCACTCCTTCAAGGGTCTCAATATTAAATACATTAAAGCATCCAAGAGCATAATTATTTGTTTTTGCGTCTTCTAAAAATGTTTTAAGATTTGCAATCGGCATTATATCCCTTTCTATTATATTTACTTAATTATATAGAAATCAAAAAGAAAATATTAAAGAATAATTAGTTCCACTAACTTAAATGGTGAACCCTATTCAGCCATTTTTCAATACCTTTATTTGAATCTATTCTAAACATTTCAATCCCTGCCAGAGCACACAGATAATAAACTTCTTCTACATAATTGCCAGGTATCGCTATTAAGTGATTGGCGCCAAGCGCCCTGACTAATAGATCCTGATCCACTTCCATAGTCAGTGCTGTATGCGGCCATGTATTTCCATAATGAAATTTTGATTCAATATCTTTTGTGATCTCGATAGCTTTGGCCAGGCCCAGATGCATAAAATATTTACCTTTGGATCTGGTGAGCCTTATTATCGTCATCTGGCCAGGCGGGCACTTATAACCAATGGCACCACCGGCTACACCCTCACAATTTTCTTCTAAGGAAATATTTTTGAGCATATTCTTTGTATTGCATGACTTGCAGGCATAATAAACTGAAGATCCGCCGCAGTTTGCTATAATAAAATAATCTTTCCCTATATATGTCACATCTCCGAATAAGGCTGGTATCCCGCCGGAAATATTTGAAAGTATAATAGATGATATCAACCCTTTTATATCACCCTCGCATACTGCTGGTATAGAGGTCTTTCTACCTTCGCTATCTTCTATATATGGAATGAATGCAGGCAGCAAACACGGATCTATACCATATTCATCAGAAAGCTCGGGAAAGCATTTTATAGAAATACCGATTATATTCTTACCTGCTTTGCTGATCCTGTCCTTCGCACTAAGATATAATGCTACCTGTTTCCTGAGTACTTCTGGAGTAAATACCTTTTCATCAAAATTTAATTTGGCTCCGCCTGCTTTAAGCCAATCTATGAATTTATCTATTCTATCTTCTGAAATTTTCTCTGCATATTTTATTAAAACATACTGGTCCTCTACAATTATATCTCCAATCAGAAAAGACTTTAATTTTGGAAAATCATCCTGTAGATACTCCATCCTTAAAGCATAGGAGCCGCCCCAGAGGATCACTGTTCCCTTTTTCATCTTTTCTAATGCACAGACTCCTTTTATCCACTTAAGGGTTTTTTCTTTATCCCCATATATTCTTTCATGCACCTGCGCGGCCCTATTTGGAGAAGTTTCCCATAATGAAGCACCTGATGCAGCTATCAGGCAGGTAGCGGCCCAAGCAGGATCATCATCAGCATAAAGTAAAATTGGTTTATTTAGCGAACGCGCAAGCTCTACTACAAACATGGGTTCTGACCAGTGCCAGCATCCTACAATAACTGCTTCAATATGATTTTGTAAAAATACATCTACAGCTTTCTGTATATCTTCAGAATTATGAAAAGATACCCGGTCTTTTTCTCCAGGGATATGATCTGAAGCATCTATTACCTCTATTTCATTTTCCATTAAATATTTCTTATAATCATTATGTTTTTTAGTTATTATTTTTTATATTTCTTCAACCATTGCCAGAGCTCTTGGTGTATCAGTAATAGATATAAGTCCGA
>CBDUUS010000229.1:0-2933 GCA_965370465.1 uncultured bacterium
TTATATTATCCTGTTCGTTTCTGGCAGGAATAAGAACCGATATCAGGGGGTTCTCTTTAAGGAAGCTGTCAGGAAGCCTGTGTCCTACTGTATTTTTGAACAGGAAACTATTTATAATGAAATTAATCATTATAATTAGTAGAATAGCAGCCACTATATACTGATATAGTAAAAAGAGACTCATATCGCCCCGCCACTCCTAATATAGTTTTTATTATAACATAAAACGGTCATATGAATATTATAATTCTATTACTCTTTTATTGATTTCCTGCTCACTATATCCTTAAATTTATCAAGCTCTATAATATATCTCTGATGGCTTCCTTCGCCGATCTTTTCTGCTTCATCAAAGGCTCCTACCTTAAAAGTAAGTCTTCTGCCGTCTATCTCTATAAGTTCTGCACTGGCAGTTACATTCATACCTTCAGGAGTAGCTGCAATATGTTTTATATTAAGTTCTATTCCGACCGTCGCATAGCCATCAGGCAGTTCCATATCTACTGTATTTATTGACGCTTCTTCCATCAATGCAATCATAGCCGGTGTCCCGAAAACATCAACCTTGCCGCTTCCGAACTTAAGCGCTGTGTTTTCTTTAGTCACCCTGGTCCTTGCCTCTCCATACATGGGAGCTTTTAGATTAAAATCATTCATATTTTCTCCATTATCAATATAGCAGACGAAAATTTTTATTTTTTTCTTCTTTTATTATAATCTTGAGAGCCCGGAGTAATAAAAGATGCGATTTATTTGAAATTAATTTTGGAAAACTTCCAATAGGATCGACCTGCCCTGATAGATCATTGGTAGTTTATAAAGTGCGTAATCCATTATCATATGGGTAGCTGCAGCATGACAGCTTTAATAATGAAGCTGTCATGCTGTGATTTATTATTTATTATAGATTTTTTTCGTATCTTCCAGGGTCATCAGCTCATATTCACCGGCATGGCCTGCAGTGCCGAGATCTTCCATCTTACCTTTTACTGTACGGTACACTGCTTCCCTCGCCTCACCAAAATATGATCTGGGATCAAAAGCGGCCGGATTATTATGCAAATACTTTCTTATCGCTCCTGTTATTGCAAGCCTTCCATCAGTATCGATATTTATTTTTCTTATTCCCCTTTTGATGGCCTCCTGGATACTCTCCATGGGAACGCCCATCGTCTTTTCAAGCTTTCCGCCATATTGATTGATCATATCTATAAGATCTCCAGGGACCGAAGAAGAGCCGTGCATGACCAGCGGCATCCCGGGGATCTTTTCCTGGATAGAATTTATTATATCCAGCTCAAGTTTGGGTTCCGCTTTAAACTTATATGCTCCATGGCTGGTACCTATAGCAAGTGCCAGCGCATCCACGCCTGTAAGCTCAATAAACTTAATGGCTTCCTCCGGGTCGGTAAGCATCACTTTCCCTGAACCTACTCCGTCCTCTATTCCTCCGAGAGTACCGAGTTCACCTTCCACGCTTACTCCAAATCCATGCGCGTACTTTACAACTTCCTTTGTTATCGCTACATTATCTTCAAAATTTGTAGGTGTTTTGGAATCTTCTTTAAGGGAGCCATCTATCATTACTGAAGTAAAGCCGAGTCCTATAGCCTGTTTGCAGGTCTCAAAACTGTTTCCATGGTCCAGATGAAGTGAAATAGGTATCCCGGGATTATCCTCTACAGCAGCCTGTACCATATATTTAATATAATACATATTGGTATAGGCAATAGCTCCCCTTGATGCCTGAAGTATCACTGGAGACTTAGTCTCTGATGCAGCCTTCATTATACCCTGAATCTGCTCCATATTATTTACATTATACGCTCCTACTCCATATTCTCCCTTTACAGCTTCATCCAAAATCTGTTTCATTGGTACCAGTGGCATTTTTCCCCCTAACATTTATTTAAATTATTTTTTTATTTAATACCCCATAAATTAGAATCAGGGAATTATATCATATAACTTTCTTGATTCTAAGTCGATATTATAGCAGATTCCCGGGTGCAATTTTTATAGTTGTCCAATATTAAAAAATTCTCAAAAAACACCATTGCTATACGTGGTCCCCCTTCATCTCCGAGGAGATAACTATTGCATCAGCCACTTCTCTCATGGATTTTCTATTGTTCATTGCAAATTTTTGTATTCTCTTAAACGCCTCTTCTTCAGAGAGCCCCTGCTCAGTCATAAGAATTCCTTTGGCTTTTTCTATTGCTTTTCTGCTTTCTAGCTCCTCCTTTATTACCTTTGTTTCTACAATAAGACGGTAGTTCTCAATAACTATTGCTGCCTGGTCCGCAACAGTCTGAAGAATATGGGTCTCATATTCGCTGAAATGATGGGGTCTTGATGTATATGTGGTAATTACACCGCTAACTTTGCCCTTCACATGCAGAGGAACACACAATAGCGAAGCCAGGCCTTCTTTTTTTGCAATGTCATGATATTTGTAATCCTTGTTTTCGGAGATATTGTATATAGATTCCGGCTTGTTCTCTACAGCGACTTTACCTGCAATACCTTCTCCGGGCTTGAGTGGATTTTTATTTATATACTCTTTGCTTATACTCTGGGTAGCTTTTATAGCAAGTTCTTTCTCTTTAGGACCAAGCAGCATCAGAGTACAAATTTTTGAATCCATTACCTCCGCAGTGACAGCAACGATCAGTTTCAAAATATCCTCAAGATAAAGATCTGAGGTTATGGCTTCACCGATTTTTGACAATGCTTCTATAATATCTTTAGCATTCTCAATTGTTTTCTCATTTGACTGCTTTAATTCCATTTTTCACTTCAATAGCATTTACAGACGCATTTACAGACTATTGATTATATTATATACATTTTTAAATTTATATAAAAAAATCTATAATTAGGATAGAATTATAGTTATATACTAATATTGGCAAATAATATTATACAGCTAA
>CBDUUS010000230.1:0-2931 GCA_965370465.1 uncultured bacterium
TCCAGTTTAGCTTTTCGAAGGGCACTGGAGATGGGCTCTGATGATTTTAAATGAATATAAAACCTATCCATAAGTTGTGATGTAGCTTGGTCATTGACTGGCCATAAGCTCATAAGAACGGATGAAGCCCCGGCATAATAAAATGCCCGGTTAAGTCCTTCAATGCCCTCGCCTTTGATGAACTTTCCCAGGCCGCTTTCACATGCTGATAAGGTTACCAGGTCTGCATTAAGTTTTAAGTTATAGATCTCCCGGGTTTCGAGGAAGTCATTTTCTGCTGGATCTTTGTTTCTGGCAAGGGCTATGTAAGAACGGGCCGGTCTATTATTATCAATTCGGCTGTGAGTGGCAAAATGGATGATCTTATAATCTTCCAAGGATAGATTTTTCAGTATTTCCTCAGAAGCCTTATTTCGAAGAAATACTTTACTTTTTTTAAAATGCCGGCTTATCTTATTGATTTCAGTGCTGCTGTATTTTAGCCGGGGGTAGCTGAAACTGATATTTCCCTTCTCTTTAGGTCCAAAATAGGGGTCACCAAAAGCCAATAGGTCCATGTGTCTTTTTCCTCCATTTGATTTCTTGCGCAGAATGATTTCCTGTAAAGAGGAAACAGATGAGGAATAGGCTATATCATAATCATTGACAAGCCAATTTGTTTGGGAATTATGGGTGATAAGGGTTTCAAAGGGAAGAAAAAGCAGAATGTTATCCGGGAAAAAGACAATGCTTTTTATCCTCTTGGTCAGACCAGGCGAGACCAGTGTTTTGTATAATATATAGCCTTGATGAAAGTCATGGTTTTCTTTATCTGATAAGGTTTTTATGTAATCTTTTAGCATTGTCCGTAGAACTTTTAAAGGCGGAAGAGGAAATATTTTTAAATCATTTTTTGTTACTGCAAAAGCCCAGGAGTTTTCTTCACTTACCAGGTATTCAATAAAAATTGTATTTGAGTCAAGAAGTCGCTCTTGCGTTTCTTTAAGAGTGATGATTTCTGGGAAATTAAGGTTTGCATATACCGGACTGCTGGAGCGGATTTTTCCTTTTAAAGTCTCATATTCGTTTTCTTTATCTATCAATTGTTTGTGCAGATTCTTGTTACTCTCATCAGATATGTCGGAGGCGTAAAGTTTAGCAATGATTTCTGACATGTCTTTTTCAATTTCTTTTTTTTGGTTTAAAAATTTAAAGTCAATATTTTGGGAAATGTCGATACCGGATATTCTAAGCTGATCCAGAAAGGACCGGGCCCTGGCCCGTTCCAGATAGTCAAAGGCCTGCCGGGCATAGGCTTTTTCTGGATGGTCTTTATGAAGAGAGACGAGCAGATTGATAAGACTATGATAAGCTTTGATTCTTTTATTATCGCCCATAAAACTGGCCTTTTGCTCTTCTAAATTTATTTCAGAGCGGATATTTTCGATTATCGAGATGGATTGTTTATATTTTTTTAAAGCCTCTGTGTATTTTTTCTGGGTAGTTAGAAG
The DNA here is from genome assembly GCA_965370465.1 of uncultured bacterium. Lineage (GTDB taxonomy): Bacteria > Actinomycetota > Humimicrobiia > Humimicrobiales > Humimicrobiaceae > M55B120. The sequence continues at coordinate 1,491 of CBDUUS010000230.1, forward strand.
GCGGGCATATTCCAAATAAGCTTCCCATAAAATATTATCTCCTCCAGTTGTTTGGGCTAGGTCTACTGCTCTCTGAAAAGCTTGGGTGGAAGCCTGGTAATTGCCCAGATTATAATATAATATTCCTAGATTATTAAGGATCATTCCCAGACTTTCTTTGTCCTTGATCTCTTCAGCCAGATCGAGTCCGGATTTAAAATATTTTAGGGCATCTTTATATTTTTTAAGGTCAGAGTTAACTGTTCCTATATTATTTAAGATTTGCAGTTCGGTTTTTTTGCTCTTTTTATTTTTTATAAGATCCAGTGCTTTTTTAAAAGTATTTAAGGCTCTGTTCAGGTCTTCTTTATTGTCTGTGAAAAGCCCTTTTTTTCTGTATGTTTCGGCAAGGTTATTTAGGTCCATTGCTATATAGAGCTCATTTCCAGATTCTTTATCTATTTCTAAGGCCTGTTGCAGGCAATCGATGGCTTTATCATGGTTTCCCAGTTCTTTATAAATAATGCTAATATTATTCAGGCAGGCAGCTTGGTTCTCCCGATTATTTAATTCCCTGGCGATTTTTAGTGCTTCTTCATAATAGCTTAAAGCTTTGGAATAATTTTCGGTTTTTTCAAAAAAGATGCCCAAATTTATAGAATTTAATCCTATTTCCCGTTTGTGATGCAGTTCTTTTGCTATATCCAATGCTTTTTTTGCATTTAAGTGTAAATTTTCCAGGTTGTACAAAGAGTTGTAGGTTAAACTTAAGTGGCGTAAACATTTAAGCTCATGCTCTTTACTTTGGATTGAATGGGCCAGGTCAATTGCTTGCTGGAAACTGTTTATTGCTTTATTATATTCTCCTGAGCTTCGGAATCCTCTTCCCTGGGAATAAAGGCTTTGTATCTTTAAAACTGCTATGCAATTTTTTTGCAGAGGCACAGCATGTATTATTTTTGCAAGCATTAGAGATTCTTTGTATTTTGCCTCTGCTTCCTCCAGATTTCCCATGTTCCACTGCATTAAGCCGGCTTTTATTAGAGTATGGCATTGTTTTTCTTTGTCTTTAAGCTTAAATGCGATAGACAAAGCGGAATTAAAGCTATCTGCAGCTTGAGAAAAATTCCCTTCTGACTGAAAATGAATTCCCTGGGTAAAGGTCTGTAGATACTGCTCATTAAGAGTAGAAGTTTCTATAGGATCATAATCAGTAGATGGAAAAATCCAGGGGGGAGAGAGAAAAAGAAAAAGCAGGCTTATAAAGCCTGCTTTTTCTATACAGTTCACTTTTTTTTCCTGCTTTTACAGGCATTCTGGCATATTCTACCTCATTGGTCAATAGTCTTTAAGGATAGGGGAAAGTATGATTTTTTAAGGCATACATTATCCTTGTAGGTTATAAAGTATGGTTCATCTCCCATTTAGTTGAGGGATTGTAATAAATGTTATTGATTTTAAA
>CBDUUS010000231.1:0-2894 GCA_965370465.1 uncultured bacterium
TTGCCGGAAAGAATAATGAGGCATGGCTTGAGGGAATAAAGAAGTATGACAGGATCTATATGAGAGAAGTGGACCACAGAGCAGATATTGTAATAGCTTCACCGGGCGGCTACCCCAAAGACATAAATCTTTATCAGTCCCAGAAAGCGCTGGAGAATATAAAGGATATTGCACGGCCAAAAGGCGTGATAATACTTATAGCATCATGTATTGAAGGATTTGGAGAGGATGTATTTGAAGAGTGGATGGGCCAGGCAAGAGACTGTGGGGCTATAAGCTCAAGGCTTAAGGATAATTTTGTACTTGGGGGCCATAAAGCCGTAGCAGTGGCAAGGGTTATTTCCAGCAAAAAGGTATATCTGTATTCTGAGTTTGACGATATGGCTACTGAAAAAATGGGTTTTAAAAAGTTAGATGATATTCAGAGTCATATTGAAGCTGAGATTGATAGGAATAAAAATATAAGGATTACTATTGTACCTACGGGTAGATTTGTGAAATTGAAAGAATAGTTCAATTCAGGTTTAACAAAATATTTGCACATCTGCATGCACCGGGGCAAATTGTGAGGACTTCTTGAAGCACCTATAGAATGGCTGATAAAAGCAGGATTGGTCATAAAAGTGCCAATTTGCACCAGGTCTTTATTTCCATTGCAGGCTTATTCAGAAGAAAAAAGATTTAAACTCTATATGTTTGATGTAGGAATATTAGGATGTATGCTTGATCTCTCACCAAAGATAATTTTCTCCTATGATTATGGCTCTTATAAGGGATATTTTGCAGAAAATATTGTGCTTACTGAATTAACTTCTCATTTTGATAAAATAATATATTCATGGAGTAAAAATAGTTCTGAAATTGAATTTTTAATCGAACATAATGAAGAAATCGTTCCGATTGAGGTTAAAGCCGGAATAAATACAAAGGCAAAAAGTTTGAGAGTCTATATCGAAAAATATTCTCCAAAAAATGCATTATTGTTTAGCGGCCGTCCAATAATATCAAAAGATAAGATCAAGACTCAATTACCACTGTATCTGGCATCAAAATTTCATTTGATATAAAAGTGTATTGGATCCTGTAGATGACAAGTCTGATCATAATAATGAAGAGATCTTATTATCCCTATGTGCCAGCGTTTTCATCCGTCCGGTTATTGGAGGAATGTAAAGAATCATTTATAATATAATTCAACCATATATCACTTATATATAGATTAAAGAACCAGACAAATTACGCGAAAGGAGTAAATGAGTAATAATCAAATAGAGTTAACAGTTCTTTCTGTAAGAGATAATGCAGCTAACTGTAAAATATTAAAAACAAATGAAAGAATATGGGCTATGCCTCTGGAGACTTGGACGTTTCAAGGAGGCTGAAAAAGTATTTGAGCGCATGCTCTGGTTAAATCCACCGGATAATCAGGGTGCCCGTTTTAATATTTATCTGGTAAAAGATAAAAAACCCTGGAGGGAAGACTATTAGATAATATGAAAATATCAAAGAGAAAAAATAAATTGTATAATACCCAACGCTTTGGACAACCCGAAATAAGAATATATCACAAAAAGGGATCAGGTAAGAAATCGCCCCGATATCTTTTAAAGTGCGGTTGCTGCAATGAAAAGCTTGAAATTTATTATGGTAGAGAAGGGCTTGAGATCAATGGGGTAAATGGTTCAATAGAGGACTGGCGGGAGATCTTATTACCCTTATTAACAAATTATTTTGATTATAAGTTATCATGACCGGTAAAAACAAAAATAAAAGAGATACCGAATGGAAAGAGGCCAAAAAAAGGTGCCGCTTAAATGCAGAAACTGTGCAAATGGCTAAGGATCTGGGCCTAAATCCTATAAGTCTTATAAAAAACATTCCAAACAAGAGTCAGAGTTGGAAGAAACCTGTATATTTATGGATCAGGGAAATGTATCAGGAACGTTATGGTGACAGTATAAAAACATCTAAAAAAACCGGTAAGAAAAATATAGATAATAGCTTTTAAAGCATCTTGTATATATTTTTATAAGTGTAGTGATAAAGGAAAATAAAAATCATATTTTAAGAGAAGCTGCAGGTGATTTTACAAATAAAGCAAGCATACTCTCAGGTGTTCTTGAAGTAACTATTGCAGAATCTGTGGCCGGCGGGGACCCTTACCCCAATGATCTTGATATAGCTATCATTGTAGATAATCTTGATGAATTAACCCTAATATCTAAATATGCCAGACAGATGAGCAAATATTATCACGGCTGGGAAGTCTTTCTTTTTGATAAAAATTTATCGTATTTGGGGAGAGTGTGCCACCGGAAAGAGTGCCCTTCCCGATCGGTAGATTGTTGTGTGCCAGGATGCGGGGATCCGCTTCATCTGAGGATACATTCCGGATTTAAATATAATGAGAAGATTTTTTTATCCTCACCATTTGATATTCTATATACATCATTTAAAGAAAGCTGTATGCTTGCCCGCAAAAGTGAGCTGGGAATTACCGGGTCCAGAAAATATCCTGTATTGGAAGATGTAAAGATCAAGTGCGTAATCTGCGGTAAAACTTTTATTTTTACTGCTGGAGAGCAAAAATGGTATAAGGGCCGGGGATACAGCCAGCCTAAAAGATGCTCCGGCTGCAGGGAAAACAAATATATAAGTGACTTTTAAGGTGCTCATAAGTTCTGTAAAATATTGAATAATGCTCTTGCAGTAATTAAAAGAAATAAAGAAAGGTCTTTGGAAAATGAGTAATAAGATTCCTAAGTTTTTAAAAGATATAGATATGGATAAGATGCTAAAAAAGGTCTGGGAGTCATTTGCAATACAGGGCGAGAGCACTAGCAGCCTTCCGGATATATTAAAAAGGCTTATCCAGGTAGATCTTCATTCTCTTG
>CBDUUS010000232.1:0-2866 GCA_965370465.1 uncultured bacterium
CACAGACGCCAGAGATAGTATGCAAAAAAGCAAACTTATCTCTGGTAAAAGCATATCGAGGAGAAAAATCTTTCCCAATATTTTCAATTATTTGATTATGCAGCAAGCGGTGACAGAAAATTATCTGGTGAGGCAGTTTTTAAAGATAAGAGGGGAAATGAAATATTTGTTGAGACCAGATTTAATCTGATTAAAAGCGGTGCAAAAGTAATAATTATTCAGGTAGTAATAAATGATGTAACAGAAAGAAAAAAGATCGAGAATGAGCTAAAATATCTCAGGTTTCACGATCCGCTTACCGGCCTTTTCAACAGGTCCTATATGGATGAAGAAATAAAGCGTCTGAATGCAAAAAGACAACAGCCTTTAAGCTTTATAATAGGAGATATAAATGGCCTAAAACTGGTAAATGATGCTTTTGGAAATGATGAAGGGGACCGCTTATTATGCAGGGTAGCAGATGTCTTCCGGAAAGCATGCCGTAAAGAAGATATTATTTCAAGATATGGTGAAGATGAATTTGCAGTTTTACTGCCTAAAATCAATAAAAAAACAGTATCCGGGATAAGAAAAAGAATATTAGAGATGTGCAGTGAGATAAGTAAAGAACAATTTCACTTTATATTATCGCTCGGTGCTGCTACAAGGGAGGATCCAGAAAGGGATTTTAAGGATATAATCACAGACGCCAGAGATAGTATGCAAAAAAGCAAACTTATCTCTGGTAAAAGCATACCTGGAAATGCGGTGACTGCGCTGGTAGATTCCCTGATGGGCAAAGGCCATGAGACAAAAGAACATGTGAAAAGAGTTGAGAAAATGGCAGGGGATCTTGCGATATCACTTAAACTTCCAAAGAGTAAAATCGATGAATTATCTATTCTGGCAAGTCTTCATGACCTCGGCAAGATCGCAATTCCGGACGAAGTATTGAAGGAAAAGAAAAAATTAACAAAAGAAGATTGGGAGATCATAAGGTCATATCCCGAGATAGGCTATAATATTGCAAAATCATCATTTAAGTTTTCTAATATAGCTGATTATATTTTATGTCATCATGAAAGATGGGACGGTGATGGGTATCCCCGGAAATTAAAGGGGAAAGACATCCCATTATTATCCAGAATAATGGCGATCATAGATTCCTATGATGTAATGAGGAGTGGAAGATTCTATAAGAAGACTCTGAGCAAGAGCGAGGCTATAAAGGAGCTCCGGGACTGCAGCGGCAGGCAATTTGACCCTGTACTCGTAGAAGGATTTATTAGCATTATTGGTGAAGATTCCTGATCAGTCCTTATAGATCTCAGGTCTTCTGTGTTTGAGAAGAGGGAGATCGTTTCTTATTCTGGTTATTTCTTCAAACTCTATTTTTCCATATATTATGGCCTCATCATCGCCAGCTTCAGAAATAATCTGTCCCCAGGGGTCAACTATCAGGGAATGTCCATATGCAATATAATCAGATGAAGTATCTCTGGCCGGGGATGCACATACAAAATATACCTGATTGTCAAGGGCTCTTGTTCTCGCGGTAATATGCCAGTGGGCCGGTCCGGTGGTCATATTAAAGGCAGCAGGCACTATAATCAAGCTGGCTCCATCAAGAGCCATCATCCTTATAAGTTCCGGGAAACGCATATCATAGCATATTGCTATACCTATTTTGCAAAAGCCAGTATCAAATACAGTGACATTGTCACCAGGAGAAATAAATTTTGATTCTCTAAAGGAGATCCCATTTTTTATATTTACATCAAAAAGATGTATCTTGCGGTGCTTTGCCACTAATTGTCCGTTCTTGTCGAAAGTGTAGGATGTATTGAATATTTTTTCATTATCGGTTTCCGGTATTGATCCGCCTACAATATATGTATCCAATTCATCCGCCAGAGCGGATAGGAGTTCTGTAGTCTCTCCTGGAAAGCTTTCTGCATATCTGCCAAAGTAATCATAGCTATAAGGACAGTTAAACATCTCCGGAAGTACAATAATATCAGGACAGTGAGTCTTTATAGCCTGTCTTATAAGTTCTTCTGCTCTGTTAAGGTTGGCCCTTTTATTTTTTTCTACCTTCATCTGGCATATAGCGAGGCTGATGATCTTTTTTTCCATAGTCATATTAATTTATCTGGTTATAGTGATCCTCTGGCCATCAGAAGATCTCTTTAATATATCAAAATCAGATATGTTTGATAATTTTCCTATCAAAGTCACCGGACTTGTTGCGCGGGGGCGGCCGTCGGTACTCGCAGGAGTGGGTCCAAAAAAAATACAAAAAGCATTACCGGGAGGCCAGAAAGCCAGGGATCCTTCCTCAAGGATCTCAGTTTCATTCTCAAGTTCTGCATCGACAGGTATTTTAAAATATAGCTCACCGCCCCAATGGCTTATCTCTGCATTCAGGGGAAGCACATCAATTATTTTGGATGCGGTCCTTGTTTGATTTAATTCTGCCTCCAGTATTTTTCCTGATATTTTGATTCTTATTTTTTTATTCATCTATATAATCAAACAGCAAATAAAAATAAATTTTATTTATAAATAATATTATTTATGCTAATTTTAAGTAAATTAACAAATTATGACAAGGGATGAACAATATGATCAATAATAAAAACCATGTGCAGGGTATAAAAAAGGGAGATGTACTGATCTATGCATTAAGTACCTGCCAGTGGAGCCGGAAGACAAAAGAATTATTGGATGAAATGGGTATTGATTATTACTATATTGATGTGGACCTTGTTACCGGGGATGAACAAAAAGAAGTTATTGAAGATATTAAAAAATTTAACCCGGCCTGCAGTTTTCCCACAATGGTGATAAATGAGAGAGAAAGCATAGTGGGTTTTGATGATGAAAA
>CBDUUS010000233.1:0-2866 GCA_965370465.1 uncultured bacterium
CCCTATCCCAGTATGCAGACAGCTTGTACTCAGCTTCAGGGACCAGCCCGCCATCAGCGTCAAAGAAAAATGGGGGATGAGGGGTCATTATATGTGCAAAAATATACTTCGGACCGTCTATTTGATTTACTCTGCCAAGATTTGAGAATGAGTATAGCACTTTCTGTATGCCTGTATCAGTAATAATATATTCCTCAAGAGGCTTTAACATTGTTGTCTGTATAAGTGAGATATAGAACTCATTAAACCTATTGGCCCTGATGCTTATATCGGCATTACTGTTTTTATCAGTGGGTCCCCAGCCCGAGCTATTAAAATGGACAAACTGGTATCCCATTGAATCTAAGAATTTCCATACTTTATTATTTGTGATCATATTATAGGGCAATGTCCTGTCATCAGAGTCTATCCCGGCATCTTCACTCAGGAAATCGATATATTCCATATTAAGCGATGAGGCAAGGGATAAATATGACCAGGGATAATTGCATCTGCTTTCAGAGGCTACAAAAAACCCTTTTCCGGTCAGGAAATCAATAAATTCATGATTATCATAGTCGTAAAACTCTTCCAGGGAAGATGAACCTGCATATCCATCCAGGATTATATAATAAATATCCGGCAGTTCGCCGGGGTCCCTGACTGCGGCGGCTCCTTCCTCCTGCGGGGCCGGACTTATGTCTTGCTGGAGATCTCTTGTCCTGAACTTATATATCCCAATATTTACCAGAGAAAATAAAACCAGGATGACTGCAATGACATTTAAGATACTTATCAGGCTGTGCAGATTTATTTTTGTTCTTAAAGTAAAGAAAGTACCTACAATAAATATTATTAGCCAGAGGGCCAGCAGGTACCTGTGTCCGCCGATTATAAAGCCGCCTATCCTAAAACCTACTATAATCTCATAAATACGGCCATAAGAAAAAAATAGGACCAGGAAAATAGATGCGACGATCCCGGCTTTGCTGCTGTTTCTTTTGAAGATCAGCCATAATACCACTACTGCAATGGCTGTAAAGCCCAGCATAATGGCGGCCGGTATTAAAACTTCATAGAATGGTATCATTGAAAGCTGCCCTATATTATGGGAATAAAGAAATAAAATAGGGAATATGGCCAATAGATATGGATGGAAGGAAAATGTCTTTTTCATATTATCCTAACTCTTTTTTTCATCAAATACATTATCCTCTTTGAACTCTTGATCTTTTTAATGCTTTCTATTTCAAAATATTTTCCGAACTGGGCCTCAAAAGCTTCTTTTGTATAATCAGGAAAAATATCCTTCCTGGTCGACAGGAGCCTTTGCACCTGTGAGTCGTCTTTGGGGACAAATTCAATAATGAGCCGGTTGCAGACCAGGCTGAAGAAATCAGCAATTTTAATAAGCGGCAGATTATTTGAAATAGCACGGTGATGGACCAGAGCAAGGGCGAAGACTATCTCTGCCGGACCGCGCTTTAAAAGCGATGCTCTTTCATTATTTTCCCATCCGATGCCCGGACTGGGATTGGTCAGATCGAGAAGGAGCGGCAGAATACTCTCCTCACTATTTTTTTTGCTCTGGAAATAGTTTTTCCCAACGGCAATAGGATCAATATCAAAGGAAATAGTATAGAGCCCCCGGCTGCTTGCGATCCGGCTGAAAAGGCCATCATTTGCTCCAAGGTCCCAGACGATCCCTGTACCGGACCTATCTAAGAATTTGGCCACTATCTCCTTTTTATGCTCTATTGCTTCTGAGGGATAGTTGGTATCCTCATAATAATCTCCCCATTCGGTCCCCTTTGTCTTACAGTCAAGCTTGCTGATTATGGACTCAAGGCTGTCTATAAGGCCCATAAAAGACAGGCGGCTTATCTTGCGGCGATCCATATCGACAGCTTTATCTGCATAGTGTCTCTGGCTCTTTGCATGGAGATGGATATGGGAAAGTAGTGACGGGTTAAAATAAGTGCTTGACGGAAGAAGTGAACTTGCAAGGTCCAGGGGTATTCCATCCATATAGATCCGAAATAATTGGTTCAGGCGGATATCGGTATAGCTCATCAATGCAAGAGGCGCCAGGAAATGCTGGCATGCCTGCCTGTAAGCGATCCAGGGGCTCCCTTCATGATATTTTTCAAAAGAGAGTGTATCGATAAAGACCGGACTGCCCTTTAGAAATTGTATATTGTAAACACTGCAGTCTTTTAAGGTCATCCCAAATTCCATAGCAGTCTTTTGTATTTTAAAAGTGGTAAGCGCTGCATCTTTCAGCTGGTCAAAACACCATTCATAAGGATATGATATAAAAGGAACCGGTTCGGGTTTTATTATTTTATATGCTTTGCCGGGTCCGGGTCCATCGATATCTGCTTCCCTGTGTGTGATAAGTAAGTTTGAATCAGTCAGGGCCTTATACAGGCCCGAGTCCATGAGCATGTCATAGTCTTCTTTATATATGGTATTTATTTGACGGTAAATAAGGCCGTCTCTGTAAAAAAGAAATCCACCGGGGTCCCTGAATGAACCCGGCTCATTGATATTATGTTTTATCTTGTTCATTTTTTTTATTCCTGGAAGATACTCTCTTTATAAAGGCATAGATCCTGCGCCAGAAGATCTTGATTGCAAATGCTCCACCCGCTGCAAAAGCTATTATTATCTGGATCATATAGCTGCCTGTTCCGGCGTCAAGGTATCCATACAGCCTATTGGGAGCTATAAAACAAAATAAAGCTATAAAACCAAGAGCGGTCAAGAAATTTTTGAAATATTTCACTATCTCGCCTCTATTATAAAAAAATTAAAAATGATATAAAATACTAAGCCTGCCTGCTTTGGATTGTATTATAACTTACTTTTCACAAGTTAAAAACAA
>CBDUUS010000234.1:0-2854 GCA_965370465.1 uncultured bacterium
AAAAAAGAAACTGTATCCTGTAAGCATCCTTACCAGTATTAAGAAGAAACAGAAAGAAGTGCTTTTTGATTCAGGTATTTTGCTTGTCCAGGAGCTTATAGCCATGGATGCAGAGGGTATTATGCGCATTCTTTCTATTGGCAGATCAGCCACTTTAAAAATATTAAATGAAATAGACCTTCTTTTAAACTAGCCCCCGGGGAAGATTATGGGTATTCATCTATGGCAGTTTTTTACCGGCGATCTTACTATTAAGCTCACAAAATTTTAGAAGCTCATCATCATCAAGCACATCAAAAATCGGAGAGATCTTATTCATGCCCCTTTTAAATTGATTGATAGATCTTTTTAATAAGGCGATCTCCAATACCCTTCTGTCTGTCTTGCTCCTCTTTCTGGAAAGAAGGCCCTTATTTACAAGCCCGTCCACAATTTGAGTAGCGGCACTGCTGGTTATATCAAGCAGCCCTGCAAGGTCCTTTATATTTATACTCTTATTCTTTCTTACAAGATTGAGGACGAGCCACTGGGAATAGGTTAGCTGCATCTCATTAAATGACAGGTTCAACTCAGAAGCTATTTTCTGTCTTATGGCATAGAAATTCTCAAATATAGCCTCTATGAGTCTTCTTCTATTTTCCATTTTTATATCACAGTCCTATTCATATCTGAGGGCATCTATTGGATTTAATCTTGCTGCCCTCATCGCCGGATAGATGCCAAAGAAAAGTCCCACGACTGTCGAAAAGCTCAGTGCTATAATGATTGGGAAAGTAGTTATACTTGTCTCAAGCACAGTAAAATTATTCAGTATTATAGATATCATTATTGCAAATAGGACTCCGATAATACCGCCGGTTATGCTGAGCACTATGCTTTCGACTAAAAACTGGACCAGGATATCGCGGTTTTTGGCTCCTACTGCTTTACGTATGCCTATCTCTCTCGTCCTTTCAGTCACCGATACCAGCATAATATTCATTATGCCTATGCCTCCGACAAGAAGCGATATACTTGCTATTCCTGCTATAACTACTGTAAAGATATTGGTTATGGTGCTTAAGACATCCAGTATCTGCGTCTGGTTTCTTACCCTGAAATCATTTTTTTCTCCGATCCTTATATTTCTGCTTCTCCTTAAGATATCTTCAATCTCTTTAGTTGCCTCCTCTATCACTTCCTCGGAAATGCTCTGGGCCAGTATCATATCATATGTACCGGATCCATATAGTTTTGTCTGTGCCGTGGTAACCGGTATGGAAACAAAATTATCCTGGTCATTTCCGAAGGTATCCGTACCCCTTGGTTCCAGGGTCCCTATTACCTTGAAGTTCTGTCCATTAAGCTTTATTATCTTGCCGATCGGGTCTATATTATTAAATATTTTTTTTATGACTGTCTGCCCTATTACTGCCACATTTGAAGAACCAGAGACATCACCTCTGCTATAGAACTTGCCCTTTTCTATTTCCATATTATACAGTTCCATTCCATTCTCTGTCGTAGCAAAGATCTGTGGCTGGGTATTACGGTTTAAATATGACACTACAGCACCGCCAATTACCACCGGGCCCACTTCTGTAACAAGTTCTGCATTCCTTTCAATAGCCCTGACATCATCTATTCCAAGCTCTGCTGTATCTCCTGCAAACATCATCTGGGGACCCATCATTTGATTCTCTTCTTCCGGATTGCCGGGCTGTATTATTACCAGATTTGAACCTATGTCCTGAACGCTGCTGATCACTGATTCCTGTGCCCCGGTTCCTATTGAAAGCATTGCTACAACTGATCCCACTCCTATTATTATTCCCAGCATAGTCAAAAAAGACCTCGTCTTATTTAGAAACAGCGAATTAAAAGCGATTTTTATATTTTCTGTAAATCTCCTCATATTATATCGTCCAATTCAGGCATTTTCTTTAGCAATTCTCTGGCACTCAACTGTTCTCTCACATCTTCCTGGCCGCTTATTATCCCGTCTTTGATATATATTATCCTTTGCGTATGCCTTGCTATACTCATTTCATGGGTAACTATTATTATTGTCTTGCCCTCTCCTTTGAGCCTCTGGAATATTTCCATTATCTCCTCACCGGTCCTTGAATCAAGATTTCCCGTAGGCTCATCTGCAAGTATGATCGAAGGATTATTTACCAGTGCTCTGGCGATAGCGACTCTCTGTTTCTGGCCCCCGGATAATTCATTGGGCCTGTGTCTTATCCAATTAGTCAGGCCCACAGATTCTATTGCATCCAGTATCTTCCGCTTCTTGTTCCTGACCCTCTCCTTTGTATAAATAAGCGGCAGCTCTACATTGCCAAATACATTTGCCCTGGACAGGAGATTGAATGTCTGGAATACAAAACCTACCTTTTTATTCCTGATAGCAGCAAGCTCATTATCATTAAGTCTCCCTACATCTACGCTATCAAGCATATAGGCCCCGGAGGTCGGTATATCAAGAGCTCCGATTATATTCATAAGAGTCGATTTTCCTGAACCGGAAGGGCCCATTACCGAAACAAACTCCCCGGTTTTTATCTCAAGGTCGATACCCTGTAAGGCAGGTATGGCAATCTTTCCGATCCTGTAGATCTTTTTCATTTCCTTTATCTGGATTGTCAGGCTATTATCATTCATTTATATTTCCTATAAGTCTTTTATTATCAGTTTACTGTTCAAGCCCGGATACTATAACTATATCTCCTTCTGAGAGTCCTGCTCTTATCTCTATAAAATCATAATTGAATATCCCTGTCTCTACCTCAGCTCTTTTAATGCTTGCATCTTCTAAAAGAATATCCACATACTGCCTGCCGTCTTCTTCACGCACAGACTGGATCGGTATATG
>CBDUUS010000235.1:0-2819 GCA_965370465.1 uncultured bacterium
GTAAATAAGATATGCGGAAAAGCTGTGCTGGCCCTTGATGGCCGCAAGAATTAAAATAGCCCATTTTGTCCAGGGTCCTCGGAGGATGGTTCAGAATTTTTATTTCTGCTCCTGTTATTATTATCTCCACTTAAATCTCTGGCGTCAAGGTTCTCTTCTTCCTCAGGTTCCAGCTTCTTTAAATATATGGGTCTTTCAAAATTCCTGGCATATTCGGACCAGTCATTTTCACTATTTGCATTCTCAAGTATAATATTAAATCCTCCTATATCTCCATCCATGTGATCTGCATGGTAGACCACAAATGCCTCAAGTATCTTCGGCCTTTTTGGGGAACCGAATTCAAGATGGCCGTGATGGCTCAGTATTATATGCAGAAGCCTATCAGCTAGATCGTCGGGGAACCCTTTGACCTGTCCTATTTTTTCCTGGACCCATCCATAACCTATCGAGATATGGCCGAGCAGCCTTCCCCTGTTTGTTATCTTCAGGTTTACTCCTGAAGAATACTCTTTTATCTTTCCGGCATCATGAAGTATTGCACCGGCAAGCAACAGATCCCTATTAAGATTATCATAGATCCCTGTCATCATGTCGCATATCTTTACAACATTAAGCGAATGTTCCAGAAGTCCCCCCTGATAAGCATGATGATACCGTACAGCTGCTGTAGAAGTCCTGTAATTTTTTACAAATTTTTTGTCATCCATAAAAATATTAAGCAGTTCCTTGAGATATTTGTTTTCCATGCTCCTGATATATCCAAGTATTTCTTCAAACATCAAATCTATGTCTTTGCTTGTACTCTTAATATAATCCGATAGGTCCATATCATCATCTTTTCTAATCTTTTTCAGAGAATTCACTATAAGCTGTTTTGACCCGCGGTACTCCTTTATAACACTTTCTATACTAACAAGATCGCCTTCAGAAAAATCTCCGGCTTCCAGAAATACTTCGGTCCAGAGAATGCCTTCTATAGTTCCGGTTCTATCTTGAAAAGTCACCGTACAGTAGTCTTCCCCATTCTTTTTCTTTTTTGGCTGTTTCTCAGATACTATAACGGTGGAATCAAAATTATCTCCAACTTTTATATCAGTAATAAATTGTTTTTTATTCATATGCATTTTTTATCCCGTATTTTTTAAAAATTTATATTTATTTTAATTTTCCTATATCCCATGCCTTAAAATAGTCCAGGGATTTATAATCAGTCATATCATAATGTATGGGAGTGACTGAGACATATCCGCTTTTAACAGCCATATAATCAGAATCCTTGCTGATATTTCTCTCCATGAATTCCCCATCCATCCAGTAATAATCCCTTCCCCGGGGGTCCTGTCTCTTAACAAAATTATCCCGAAACCCTATATCGCCCTGTACTGTTATTCTGGTCCCCTTTATCTCTTTTCTATCAATACCCGGGACATTGATATTTAATAGCGTACCATCTGGCAAACCGCCGTTTTCAAGGATTCTGGCAGCTATTTTTACTATAAATTCAGAAGCATATTCGTAATCAGGATTTATCACGTCATCTACTGATACAGCGATCGAAGATACTCCGCATACCGTACCCTCGGTAGCAGCTGAGACCGTCCCTGAATAGATTATATTTTCTCCCAGATTACCTCCCCTGTTTATTCCCGATATCAAAAGGTCCGGCGGTTCCTCGAGTATGGCCCCTATTGCAAGCTTTACACAGTCAGCAGGTGTCCCATCCACTGCATAGCCGAAGTATTCTCCTTTCTGGTAATCCTCTCTAACAGATATGGGCCTAAATACAGTAATGGCATGGCCCACAGCACTGTTCTCCTTGTCCGGAGCAATGATTTTTATCTCAAATCTGCCATCTTCTTTGAATACTTTATATAGTGAGTAGATACCTTCAGCATCAATACCATCATCATTTGTGAGGAGAATTGTTTTTCTTTTCATAGTAAACCTATTCTTTGATCTCTATTTTTTTAAGATTATATCTCTTTGATTATTGTATAATTTATGAATTCATAATTCCAGAATAATAAAGGACCAAATCATGATAAAATAATTATAGCGAAGATACTGATTCTTTTTAGCATATAAAGGGAAGGTCCCATGAAAAAATTCGATCTTACGGATAAGGTAGCAGTTATTACCGGAGCAACAAAAGGAATAGGGCTGGGGATAGCAAAGGCTTTTGCCGAAAATGGCGCAGAACTTGCATTAATCGGAAGAGATATTAAAAACGGAGAGAAAGCTCTATCAGAGATAAAAGATATTTCAAAGAAAAAAACCATGTTTTACAGCTGTGATGTTGGAAAATACATTCAAGTCAAAAATACCTGCGACCGTATATTATCAGATTTTAACAGGGTCGATATCCTTGTATGCAATGCCGGCTGGACGGTAAAGGCTCCGCTTGAAGATATGGATATAAAGGTATGGGACAGAGCGATAGCTATAAACCTTAATGGGGTATTCTATTTCATAAGAAGCCTCATTAACTCAATGCTTGATAATAAATACGGCAATATAATAATAGTGGGCTCTTCCGTTACAAAAAACGGTGCCGGAGGCGGCCTGCATTATCCTGCTACCAAATCAGCATTATCCGGCATTGTAAAGGGACTTTCATATGAATTCCTGCCCCGCGGCATAAGGGCCAATATAATATCTCCTGCGCTGGTGGATACTCCGATGCTCAGGGAGAGGTATCCTGATGATAAAAGCACCAATAAGATGCTTGCATCTCAGGTCCCTCTGGGAAGGATCGGAAAACCTGAAGATATTGGAAATCTTGCGCTGTTTCTCGCCTCGGATGAATCTGAATATAT
>CBDUUS010000236.1:0-2819 GCA_965370465.1 uncultured bacterium
CGAAATGATATGGGGAGGTTTTCGTCATATATTAAATAGAAGTAATTATAGCTATAAAAACCGGATCAGCTCCTTGCTGTAGGAAAGTCCCTGGTTCCTTCCAATCCATTTTCAATAGGACTAAAGACCGGTTTTTTCTCAAGCTTCTTGATTGTGAACGGATTTTTTTCAAGAGTATTTTTTACCACTTCGTCTATATTATTTACGAATACCAGGTTCAATCCCTTAAGTATGGCTTTTGGGATCTCGTCAAGGTCTTTTCTATTCTTTTCAGGTATTATTATCTTTTTAAGTCCCGCTCTTTTAGCTGCAAGAAGTTTTTCCTTGAGGCCGCCTATTGGGAGGACCCTTCCCCGCAGAGTTATTTCTCCCGTCATACCGATATCCCTTATTACAGGAATTCCTGTAAAAGCGGATACAAGCGAAGTAGTAATAGTGACTCCTGCCGAGGGACCGTCTTTTGGTATGGCCCCGGCCGGGACATGTATATGTATATCGGATTTATTGAAAATCTTTTCATCCAACCCGAACTCAGCTGCCCTGGACCTTATATAGCTGATTGCCGCTTTTGCAGATTCCTGCATCACATCTCCAAGTTTTCCGGTAAGCACTAATTTTCCCGTACCTTTGTAATAGGTGGATTCGATCAGTAATATATCTCCTCCTACAGGAGTATATGCAAGACCTGTTGCGACTCCAATGCAGTTTTTATCCTCTATTTCACTGGGCTGTATCTTTGATACACCAAGATAATCGCCTACTTTTTTTGGTGTCACTATCTTTGTATACTTTTTACCTTCTACTATTTCCCGTGCGATCTTCTTACATATATTTGATATTTCTCTTTCAAGATTTCTGACCCCGGCTTCTCTGGTATATTCTTCTATAATCAGATAAACCGCATCTTTTGAAAATTTCACATCATATTTATCTACTCCCTGCTCTCTTCGCTGTTTTGGTATCAGGTACTTATTAGCAATATGAAACTTTTCTTCCGAGCTATACCCCGGTATCTCTATTACTTCCATCCTATCCTGCAGTGCCGGATGTATTGTATCAAGAATATTTGCTGTTGTTATAAACATTACATTGGAAAGGTCAAAGGGCACTTCCAGATAATGATCCCTGAAAGAATTATTCTGTTCCGGATCAAGGACCTCAAGCAATGCAGAAGAAGGATCACCCCTGAAGTCTGCTCCGACTTTGTCTATCTCATCCAGCATAAATACTGGATTATTGGTCTTTACCTGTGAAAGACTCTGCAGTATTCTTCCAGGGAGAGCTCCGACATAAGTCCTTCTATGTCCCCTTATTTCAGCCTCATCCCTGATACCACCGATGGACATCCTTATAAACTTCCTGCCTATTGCTTTTGCAATAGACTGTCCAAGCGAGGTCTTGCCGACTCCGGGCGGGCCTACAAAACATAGTATAGGTCCTTTTGTAGTTTCACCTTTTAGCTTTTTGACTGCAAGGTAATCCAATATATGGACCTTTACTCTTTCCAGGTCATAATGATCATTATCCAGTATTTCCTTTGCTTTTAATATATCCAGGAAATCTTTTGTCTTTTCCTTCCATGGGACATCAAGCATCCATTCAATATATGTCCTGATATAGGAATGCTCCGGAGACATAACAGGGATACTATCAAGTCTTTTTATCTCTTTCTTAACTTTCTCCAGAGCATCTTTTGGCATCTTCTTCTTGATCAGTTTCTTTTTGAGGTCATTTGTAACTGCTTCTGATTCATCTGATTCACCAAGTTCTTCCTTGATAGTTTTTAATTGCTGTCTTAAGAAATATTCCCTCTGAGTCTTGCCGACTTCCTTCTGGACTTTATCTCTTATCTGAGACTGTACTTCGAATTTTTTTAATTCTTCTCCTAAGAACCTGGTTAAAAGTTCCAATCTTTTAGGAATATTATTTTCTTCGAGTATTTTCTGTTTCTGAGAAGTGCCTGTCAGAAGATATGACGCAAAAAGATCCGCCTGTACTTCGGGACGGGAAATATTGGTTGCAGCGACAACAAAAGCAGTAGGCAGCGGTATACCCAGCTGTATAAATTTTTCTACCTGAAGCCTTATAGTAGTATTCGTATTCTTAATTTTCTCATCCTCAGTATATGGAAGCTCATCCAGTATTTCAACTGATGTTCTAAAATATGGTTCTGTCTGTGTAAAGTATTTTATCCTGACTCTTGATATTCCTTCGACCACGCATTTTATTTCATTTTTTGATATATTTACTACCTGCCTTATAGCACAGGCAGTACCTATCTCATAAAAATCCTCCTTTTCGACTATCTCCTTATTTTCTTCTTTCTGTGCAACGACTACTATGATCTTATGTTCCTTTGTTGCACTCTCTACGGCCCCGAGAGAAATTTTTCTGCCAACGACAAGCGGAGTTGCCAGATATGGAAAAACTACACTGTTTTTTAAAGAGAGAAGAGGGAGTTCTTTAGGTATCTTTATTTTATCTGTATTATCGTCTCCCCATTTTTCTTCAGATGCCATTTATACCAACTCCTATTAATTTATTTCAATTTCGGTTTTTAAATATTTTATGATCATAAGCTAACCCGGTCAGCGTTTATTCTGACCCTTTATTTATATTACCCAAAGCCATTATAACAAATAATAATTAAAAACACTAAATTATTTTCCTATAATGGTAAAAATAAATTTCACTTAAAGTGAAAAATTTTTTAGTAAAGATATCTAATTCTTGAGTACATGAAAGAAATTATAAAATTATATTTTATTTTTATGAGTATTCCTCAAAATATGAATGATTTTAATATATAATCTAACTCT
>CBDUUS010000237.1:0-2819 GCA_965370465.1 uncultured bacterium
GCATTTGTGGGCGTAGAAGATGGTACTTTTCCACAGGGTACGTCAGCATATGAGAAGAGAGGAATCGCAGTAAATGTGCCAGAATGGCAGCAGGATAACTGCATACAGTGCAATCAGTGCTCTTATGTATGTCCCCATGCGGCAATAAGGCCGATCCTTCTTAATAAGGATGAAGCTGCAGGCGCCCCGGAAGAATTTAAGGCTGTAAAGGCAAATGGCAAGGGCATGGACGACTTCAAATACAGGATACAGGTAAGCACTCTGGATTGTACCGGATGCGGAAGCTGTGCAGATGTCTGTCCGGCAAAGGAAAAAGCCCTTATTATGAAACCTCTGAGCTCACAGGAAAAAGAAATCAATAACTGGAAGTTTGCGGAGAGCGTATCTATCAAAGACAATATAATGTCTGCCGGTACTGTGAAGGGAAGCCAGTTCAGAAAACCATTATTCGAGTTTTCAGGAGCCTGCGCCGGATGCGGCGAGACTCCATATGCAAAGCTTATAACTCAGCTTTATGGCGACAGGATGATAATAGCAAATGCCACTGGATGCTCATCTATCTGGGGCGGTTCTGCACCGTCTGCACCATATACTACTAATAGCAAGGGACAGGGGCCGGCATGGGCAAATTCACTATTTGAAGATAATGCTGAATATGGATTTGGAATAGCCATGGGCGTAAAGCAGATAAGAAACAGGATAGAAGATTATTTAAAAGAGCTTTCCGATATGAATATAGACGGGTCCGCAAAAGAAGCTATAAGAGAATGGATATCAGGAAGAGAAATTGCAGAAGCAAGCAGGGAAGCTTCAGAAAAGCTGCTTGAGCTTTTCAGCAGCAGCCTCAAAGACAGCAAAGCAGATGCAATAAAAGATAAGGTATTGGAACTTAAGGATTATCTGATTAAGAAATCAGTATGGGTATTCGGAGGAGATGGATGGGCCTATGATATCGGCTATGGCGGACTTGACCATGTGATCGCATCCGGAGAGGATATTAATATAATGGTATATGATACGGAAGTATATTCCAATACAGGCGGGCAGTCATCAAAGGCTACTCCGATGGGAGCAGTTGCAAAGTTTGCAGCTTCCGGAAAAAAAGTGAATAAGAAGGATCTTGGCCTTATGGCAATGACTTATGGCTATGTATATGTTGCACAGATAGCAATGGGAGCCAGTCAGAGACAGACATTGAAAGCGATCCAGGAGGCTGAGAGCTATAAGGGTCCATCAGTTATAATTGCATATTCACCATGTATAAACCATGGCATTAAAATAGGGATGGGCAAATCACAGCTGAGGGAAAAGCAGGCTGTCGATGCCGGATACTGGCACCTCTATCGTCATAATCCTCTTCTTGAAGATGATGGAAGCAATCCATTTATCCTTGATTCTAAAGAACCAAAAGAGTCCTTCAGGGATTTTCTGATGGGCGAGGTAAGGTATTCATCGCTGACAAAGACTTTTCCTGAAATAGCGGAGGATCTTTTCAGCAGGGCCGAGAAAAATGCAAAAGCAAAATATGAAAAGTATAAAGCAATGGCGGAAAAATAAAGATCATTAAAAAGATTTAAATATTATAGACAAACAGTAAAAGTAAATATGGTAAGAGATATAATTGTAATGAAATTCGGCGGCACATCTGTTGAAAATGCTGAAAAGATGGGAAGGGTCGCGGACAGGATCATAGAGGCCAAAAACAGCGGAAAGAACGTAGTGGTCACTGTTTCTGCAATGGGCGATACCACTGACCGATTAGTCGACCTTGCCGGAGAAATAACAGATGACCCGTCCCGGAGGGAGATGGATGTGCTTCTATCGACAGGGGAGCAGGTCTCAATTGCCGTTCTGTCAATGACTATTCATAAAAAGGGCTACGGCTGCATTTCACTGACAGGAATCCAGGCCGGGATCCTGACTGATGATCTACATTCAAATGCGAAAATATTAAATATAAAGGCTGACCGCATAATTAAAGAACTAAAAAAAGACAGCATAGTAATAGTAGCCGGCTTTCAGGGTACTAATAAAGCAGGAGATATAACGACTCTGGGAAGAGGCGGTTCGGATACGACGGCAGTCGCAATTGCAGCTGCTTTAAAAGCAAAATATTGCGAGATCTATACCGATGTAGACGGGGTATACTCTACTGATCCCAATCTTGTTGAGAAAGCGTTGAAGATGCATTCTCTATCATATGAAGAAATGCTCGAAATGGCATCATCAGGAGCAAAAGTATTGCATCTGAGGGCAGTGGAATTTGCAAAGAAACATAATGTAGTGATACATGTAAGATCCAGTTTTAATAGTAATGAAGGGACATGGGTAATGGATGATAAAAAAATAGATAAACGAATGGAAAAACCCCTTATAACCGGGGTCACTTATGATACAGATCAGGTAAAGATATCTATATTTGAACTTGAGGATAAGCCAGGCGAGGCTGCTATACTATTTGGCAAATTTGCAGAAAACAATATAAATATCGATCTCATAGTTCAAAATGTCAGTGAAAAAGGGATCGCAGCCATATCGCTGACTATTAAAAATGAAGATCTTTCTATGGCCAAAAAGGTCCTTGAGGAGCTCAGGCAAAAGCATGTAGAGATAGATGCTGATATAGCGAAGGTTTCTATAATAGGCTCCGGCATGCAGACGCATCCCGGCATTGCAGCGAGGATGTTCAAGATACTTGCTGATGATGGTATAAATATAGAGATGATATCCACCTCTCCGATAAGGATCTCCTGTGTAATAAAAAAATCCAATGCAAAGGAAGCAGTAAAGTCTCTTCATAATGGTTTTGATATAGAATA
>CBDUUS010000238.1:0-2814 GCA_965370465.1 uncultured bacterium
CAGCGGCACTGAACAGCGGCGCTGATTCAATTTATCTGGGTTTTAAGCAATACGGCGCAAGAGCATATGCTGAAAACTTTGATTTCAAACAGCTGAGAAAAGCAGTATATAGAGCCCATGAGCGCGGTGTGAAAATATACCTTACCCTTAATACGATCATAAAAAATGGTGAAATACCTGATATTATCTACTTTCTTAATAATTACCTGAGTATCTGTAATGACGGTATCATCATACAGGATATGGGGCTCTGCATGATATTGGTGGATCTGTTTCCCGATGTTCCAATACATGCAAGCACCCAGATGAATATTCATAATAGCAATTCTCTTGATCTTTTTGGATCGGCCGGGATAAGAAGAGCTGTGCTTGCGCGCGAGATGACACTAAAGGAAATAAAGAGTCTGTCAAATAATATAAAAGTCAATCTCGAAATATTCGGACACGGTTCCCAGTGTTTCTGCTATTCAGGAAGCTGCTATCTCAGTTCCTTTACGGGAGGCAGAAGCGGAAACAGGGGAAGATGCAGTCAGCCATGCAGAATGAAATATAGTCTGATAGGATCAGACAGGGTCAGGACTGAGCATTTATCAGACAGTCCTTCCTATCTATTAAGCAAAAATGATCTGTATACTCTTGATATCCTTCCGGAAATAATCAGGGCCGGGATAAAAGCTATAAAAATAGAGGGAAGGATGAAGTCTCCTGAATATGTATCTATAATTGTAAAGACATACAGGAAATATATAGATCTTTATTATAGGGATCCGGAAAATTATAAAGTAAATGAAGAAGATATTTATAAGATAAAACAGATATTCTCACGGGGATTATGCAGCGGTTATTATAAAAACAGTTTTGCAGAAAATATAATAGATACGGGGAAATCCGGAAGTATCGGCAACTTTTTAGGGAGGATAAAAAAAATAGATTACAGCCACTCCAAAAGAGAAGATAGGGGATACGGTGAAGCTGCAGCTATATATATAAATAGTAAATGGCCCATATTAAAGGGAGATATTCTTGAAATATGGACAAGAAGGGGAAATAAAAGAATAATTATAAAAGACATCGGTCAAATAAAAGAAAAAGGGGAGCATTACTATAAAATAGGACTTGATAATGAAAGGGGAATCTCCCTGAAGGACAGGGTTTTTAAATATTTTGATAAAAAAATTGATTAAGAAGCAAAATCCCTGTTCAGGCATATTGATATTTCCGATGGCAAAGATGATGATAAATATTATAGCGGGAAGATATCCGGAATCAATCCTGGTAGAAAGCTTAAACAGTATCTTGAAAGATATCATATAGATAAAATTACAGAAAAAAGAATGAATGCAGAAGAGTCCGGCAATAGCAGTATCAAGCTGACTGTCAGGATCTATAGCCTGAGAGAACTTGAAAATATCCTGGATACCGCTGCGGATAATATAATCCTTTCCAGCCCCGGAGAGCTATTGGACGGAACAATGGGGGAGGATAAAGTATTGCAGAGACTAATTGAAAAGAATAAATCCGGAAAGCATCTGATCATAGATACTCCTGATATTATTTATGATAGGGATATGGATAAATTAAAACCTGAAATAGATAATCTTATTAAATGCGGCGTGAAACATTTCAGGGTCTCAAACCCGGGTGTCCTGGAGCTGCTCCGGCAGCATGATAATATGAAAAAATCTAATGGTATTATGATCAGCATTGGAAACATTTTTAATATTTCCAATATACTGGCCCTTGATTTCTATAAAAAAATGATAAAGGATGGCCCGGGCCTTTCAGGATTTGAATTATCTCCCGAGATCAACACCGGTGAGATCAGGTCAATAATAGATTCCTTTAAAAGGATCTACGAAAACGGGGGGAGATATATTTTTTCAGTCTTTGCGCATGGATTCTTCAGAGTGATGGCTGCCAGATATGATGCTCCTTATTATAAGAAAGCATCCGGGAGCAGCAAGATGGGCTTATTTCTTGAAGACAGGAAAAAATACAGATTCAGGGTCGCAGGGGATAAAAATGGCAATACACTTGTCTACAATTCAAAGAATATCTGTACCATATTTGATCTGGACAGGATAATCTCGAGCGGAATAAACGATCTTGTGATAGACAGCATATTCACCGGACCGGAAGATATTAAGAAAATAATAAAAAAATACAGAGAAGCATTAGCTATATATCGTAGCTGCAGAGAAGATAAATACAGCTTATTTGTAAAGGATCTTTCCCGGGACCCGCTTTTCAGTGATTATTCAAAGGGACACCTTTTTAGAGGTGTGGAATAATAAATTCATGCTTCTACTCATCTGAAATATCATTATTGCATCAAGCGGGATGTGTGAAGGAGGAAGGATAAAACATCATTTAAAGCAGAATCTGTGGAGAGAAGAGTGTGTAGTGGTCTTTGTGGGGTATCAGGCCAATGGGACACTGGGAAGGATGCTCATTGATGGTAAAAAGAAAGTGGAGCTTTTTGGTGAAGAAATAGCAGTACTTGCATCTATATATAATTTTACGGGACTATCTGCCCATGCTGATAGGGAGGGTTTGTTGAAATGGGTGAATTGCTTTGATGATAAGCCTGACAGGATCTTTGTTGTTCACGGGGAGGAGTCTGTTACTGAAGCATTTGTTGGGTCTCTGAGGGAGCTGGGTTTTTCTGCTGTGGCTCCGGGGTATGGAGAGGTTTTCAATTGCAAATAGCACAGTAATGCTATGCAGGAAAATCAAGGAATATGCGAAATTGGATAATATATTGTGATACAGTACTGATTTATAAAAGTTCGAGTCCTACCCGCGGAGCCATCT
>CBDUUS010000239.1:0-2799 GCA_965370465.1 uncultured bacterium
TATTTGTTCCCAGCACCCTTGAATATTTGAAAAAGGGCGGCAGGATCGGGAAAGCCAAAGGACTTATTGCATCGCTTCTGGATATCAAACCGATTCTCGCCATACATGATGGCGAGGTATCCCAGTTTAAAACTACCCGAAGGTGGAACCAGGCTAAGACCGAGCTTATAAATTCCATGGAATCCATGATAGAAAACCCTGGAAGGCTGGTAGTCTCAGTTGGTGATTCAGATGCAGAGAAAGACGGTATTGAGATGCTGGACAGAATAAAAGAAAAATTCAATCCAAAAGAAATTTTCAGGGTCAATGTTGGAACCGTAGTGGGCACTCATCTCGGTCCGGGAGGTATAGCAATATCATTTTATGAGGATTAGTCCAGACGGAAAAACTATCAATAGATCTAAAAAAGCTATCAGAAAGTCAATTCAGGAGAAAAGAGACAGTCTGGGTCCGGAGTTAAGACTGGATAAAAGCTATATAATCGCCCGGAAGTTTTTGGGGCTCAAAGAATACAGGAAGTCCGGGAAAATACTTTCATATTTTCCTTTCAGAAGCGAGATCGATACACGGGTGATCATTAAAGAGGCTCTCAGACAGGGAAAAGCGGTAGCGCTTCCAAGAGTAAATAAAAAGAGGCTGGACCTTTATTATATAAAAAGCCTCCCCGGAGATCTTGAGCCGGGAAGCTATGATATTATGGAACCTATTCCATCTGAATGTACCAGGGCCCTTCCCGGAGAAATGGACCTTGTTATAACTCCAGGCGTGGGTTTCGACCAGAAGATGAACCGGCTCGGTTATGGCGGAGGTTTTTACGATAGGCTGCTCAGAGAAATACCATCTCATATACCAAGAGTGGCCCTTGCTTTTGATCTTCAGATAGTGGACTGCATACCAGTATCGGAACACGACCTGAAAATAAATATATTAATAACGGAGTCAGTTATCCGGGGTATGGAAAAATAGAACTGTCCCAACTACAATAGTGATCGGGAGATATGAAAAATAATAAAAAGATAGCATTGCTTATACCTGCATATAATGAAGAAAAGTATATACAGGGAGTTATAGAGAGCTGCTCATCTTATGCCATGGATATTATAATAGTCGATGACGGATCGAGTGATTCTACAGCAAAAAAGGTCCGTTCATCAATACCTCTTTACGGAAATAGCCTGAAGCTTATAGTACATCCTGAAAACATGGGCAAAGGCAGGGCATTGATCACCGGATTTGAGTATATAATAGAAAATGATTATACAGGAGTAATAACTCTTGATGCTGACGGGCAGCATGATACAGGTGAAATAGAAGATTTCCTTAAGATCGTAAGCGATGAAGATCCTGATCTTGTGATAGGCGACCGTCTCGGTAATACACGCGGGATGCCCTTTATAAGACTGGCTACTAATGTATTTACTTCCTGGATAATATCCAGAATAGCCGGTAAAAAGGTAAGCGATGTACAATCCGGATACCGCTATTTAAAGTCTTCCGCTCTCAGAAGGATAAAACTTAAAACAAGTAATTTTGATACAGAACCCGAGATCATAATGAGGGCCGGATGGCACAATATGAAAATATTGAATGTCCCTATAAAGACAATATACCATGATGACTTTATAAGTTATGTAAATCCAGTCAAAGATACTATTAAATTCTTTAGACTTGTCTTTAATAGCCTCAAATGGAAAAGAGAATTCCGAAGAGCAATGTCCCAGTCCTAAAAGATCTGCCATACCTCATACAGGGCCGCAGCAAGGTATAATACAAATACACAGCTTAAACCAGTTATTGGTATGGTCCTGCTTTCAAATCTATATCTGTTTAAATACTCTCCCGTGCTTATTGCCACTATGCGGTAGAGCATCTCTATTAATGAAAGGACCGCGACTTCCAGCGGTATCGGGATTCCGTTTCTTATTATTCCTGAAAATAGAAAAACGGCAATGAAAAAACCGGAAATAAAGCTTACTGGAAGACTCAGCCTTGCATATCCAAGAGCTATATAACATAGAATAGATATAAAATTTCCAAGAAGTACGGTCAGGATCACTATATTAATAGTCATTCCATCACTATACTGGTTTATGCCGAAGAAACTCTGCAGGACCTTAAATCTTTCGATAATAAAGACGCTCTCGCTGCTAAAAAAATAATAAAAAAGATAACCCAACACAACTCCTAAAGCAAAAAGTCCAAGGCTCTTTAGAAATATCATCCAGTACTTTTTCTTCATCGTACAACCTGTTTTTCTTCAAGTATCTCTATCATTGTCTCCGCAACTTTCTGGTCAAACTGAGTCCCGGAATTCTTTTTGAGCTCGCTTATTGCTTCATCATCTGTCAGCGCCATTCGGTAGGGCCTATCAGTAGTCATGGCATCATATGAATCAGCAACCATAAGGATCTTCGCAAACAGCGATAGTTCATCATCCTTTATCCCGCATGGATAACCTTTCCCATCCATTCTCTCATGGTGATGGAGGATAGCGCTTGCTTCGCTTTTAAGAAATGTTATCTCTTTTACTATATTATATCCCACGCGTGGATGCTTCCTCATTTCATCCCAGTCTTCCCTGTTAAAACTTCCGGGTTTGTTAAGTACCGAGAGATCGACCTGTATTTTTCCCAGATCATGCAGATTGGCCAGATTAGCAAGAAGCTCGATATCGTATTCATTAAGTTTTAATTTCCTCGCTATATTTTCACTATATTCAGCAACTCTTATAGAGTGGCCCGCGGTATAAGGGTCCTTTGCCTCTACTATCTTTACGATCTGTAAAATACTGTTTAATAG
>CBDUUS010000240.1:0-2798 GCA_965370465.1 uncultured bacterium
ATCTGTCATGATAATCTATCAATAAATCTATGAACGGAAATCGGCTCATACTCAAGCTTAGCATGAAGTATATTTTTAAAAAGGCTGGATTCCATAATAAATTTGGTGCTCTCCAGAGTGGTCAGGTAATTTACGATGCCTTCATACTTTTCATTGCCGAGAAGAGCGAAGAGCCGCCTGTAGGACTGCAGAAGATTCGATATCGTATAAACCGGTTCATTGCGTGCAATATCAAAAAAAACAGATTCGCCCCAGCAGTATTTAATGACATCCGAGTCAAATATTTGTCTTGAGAACTGTATATACTGTCTTTCCTTTCTCATTTTTCTTGCACTTTTTTGAAAGTCCCTTATGACCTTTCTGGATATATGCTTAAGGTTGGGATCCCTGAAATTGGATCTGTGTATATCGTATTCATTGGATATTATTCTTTTAAGGTTATTATCTTCAGAGTTCTTATAGGCAGTTTTAAGCAGGTTTAACTTTTGCCAGTAATATTTGGTCTGAAATCCACTGGCTTCATCCCTGAAACTATATCCATATCTGTGATAAAGTATTGCCTGGGGACAGGATCTGAATTTATATCCATGCAGGTTCGCCCTATAGCTAAAATCTGCATCTTCATAGAAAAGGAAAAACCCGGGATCTATAGGGCCCACTTTACCCTTGAGGAATGCCCTTCTCCTTATCATTGCCGATACAAAAGATGTGCCGAATATATCCTCGCATCTATTATACTGGCTCATATCAAGCTGACCCATACCATAATGGCCGAGATTAAGATTACTATCCAGGTATAACCCTATGCTTTCTATGAATTCCTTCTGATAATATAATTTGATCTTTGGGGCCACACCGATATATGAGTTTTCTAACTTATTTAGAAGAGACACCATCTGTTCCACGGCATCCATATTATATGAGACATCAAAGTTTGAGATTAAGATCAGATCCGAACTTGCCTGGCTTATAGCCTGGTTCAGGCCCTCTCCATAGCCCAGATTTCTATTTGAATTTATGACCTTTATGCCGGGAAACGCTATCTTTATCTCATCAAGGACCTCAGGATTGGAAGAATTATTATCAAAGATCACTATCTCAAGCTTTTTATGTGTCTGTTTTTTTAATGAATCAAGGCATTCTTTCATAACCGGGTAGGAGGAATTATAATTGACGATCACGACTGATACATCTGTAGTCTTCCCGGGCCTGTAGCGGTTGATATCAGGTTTGGGCCGGATATCGCAGTCTTCCAGCTTTAGCATCTTTTTAATAAGATCATTATAATTATTAACGCTGTTCTCCCAGGTAAAGTCCTTTGAATATTTAAAAGCATTTCTACCCATTTTTTCCCGGATGTCCGGATTAAGGATCATTATTTCTAACTTTTCCTTAAATTCCTTGCTGTCCTTTACCAGGAATCCCGTCTTCTCATTAGTGGCTACTTCCGGATGGGCGCCGATATTATAGCTTATTGTAGGCTTTCCAAATCCCTGGGCCTCGGCAATAGGCAGGTCAAAACCTTCCCACTCCGAAGCAGTGGTATAGATATCGCATGAATTGTATATCAAAGACATCTGTTCTTCTGGAGCATTGCCTATTGCAAGTATTCCCTGATTTTTTAAGTACTCCTCATCATTTTTTGAACCATAGCCCACTGTCAGAAGCTTAAGATTCTTATGCTTCTGGTATGTATCCTGATATATGGATACCAGCTCAGCAAGGCCCTTATATGGCTGATTGGTAAAGTTGAGTCTTCCTACATACAGAAGCAGGATATCGTCTGCGGACACCCCCATACTTTCCCTAAAATCTGCTATTTCCGAGCTATCAATATCTTTCACCTTATAATGGTCGCTGCCATTATATATGAAAGACGCTTTTTTCCTTAAGGAAAGAGGAAGGCAGCCGAGAAGGTATTTGGATACTGTCACCAGACCTTCGGCTTTTTTAAAATACGATATATTCTGGGAAAAATTCATATATTTGAACTTTAGCCTTCTTTTAAGCGGCATATCGGTTATAGACACTACTCCATGGTCCACTGCGAGCACTGGAGCATTAAGCTTTGGAATGAGGCTGTAGAATGGAAAGGATTGGATTATAAACAGGTCCACCTTCTTGCTATTAAGGTAGGGCACAAGCCTTCTGATCCTTTGTTCATAGATAATAGGATTGGCATCAGGCTTGAAATAATGAAGTCTTTCTATCCAATAGGATTTCCTGCTGGTAAAAGTCTCATCGAAATAATTGCAGTATACCTTAATAGAGTATCCCTTCCTCGCAAGGCCGTCTGCCAGCCGGTCGACTACCAGATCCACGCCATGGCCCTTGATCATCCTTTCGGTGATAAATGCTATATTTATATCTTTCATTATTTCCCTTGATTTTCCATGTCTTATTATTAATCTGATTTTTAATTATATAATATTAAAACTACCAATGATAATAAATTATGGAAAAATTACCCTGCTTAAAATTTCTAATCAAACATACCCCTATAAGACTTTCTACAAGAGCAGACTTGCTAAACTATTACAAAGATCAATACGATAGCCGTTCATTCCGGAGTCTGTCCCATTTTATGCAGAAAATTACCTTGTATTTTATTCAAAATTAGCATAATTTACCCTCCAAAGTTATCCATGAACATGTCCTATCTTTTATAAAGCTATACTCTATTATCGGAGGAATGCCTGCTGTTGTTTATGAATATATTCATTCTAAGGACATAAAGCGGTGCTTAAATGTGCAAACTATAATTATTCAAACCTATCGTGATGATTTCGGAAAATATG
>CBDUUS010000241.1:0-2773 GCA_965370465.1 uncultured bacterium
ATTGTATTAGAAAATAAAAATATTTCAAGCTATTATTTACATCTTTGTTTATTTTATCAAATATACAACTTATAAAATATTTATAATATATATTATATTATAATACTTATAATTGATCAAACTACTTTATCTGGATATATTTAATGCATCAGATATTCTATAATATTTCTTCGGGATCCGGGAACTGCATGCCTGTAATAAAATGATCGCTGAAGCTCGGATATACCGTAAGTTCGAGATAATCTGTCTTCTCAGCTATTCTTTCTGCCCTTTCCCTCTGTTCCATGGATAGAAGGATCATCCTGGCTCCGACACCGGCTGCATTGCCCACCTGCGTGATCTTTTCCAGACTGACCATTGGAAACATGCCGATATTTACCACATTGCGCGGATCTATATATGACCCGAATGCACCTGCTATTATTATCCCATCGATATCGGTAAAACTTATTCCAGCATTTTCGAGCAGTATCTCGATCCCTGTCCTCATCGCACCTTTTGCAAGCTGTATCTCGACAATATCCTTCTGGTTAATAGAAATATCTTTCTCTCCGCAGGGGAGGTGCATAAGGCCATTTATATTATTATTTATTGATCCGTTCTTTCCATTGTTTTCCATGCGGGCCAGCACAAATTGATACTGGTCCTTCTCATCCCTGCATAAATATTTATTGTCTATATTAAATTTACCGCGCTTATTTATTGCACCTGTCCTCAAAAGCTCGGCTACCGCATCAAGTATCCCGGAGCCGCATATTCCAGTTGGTGGCCTATCATTAATAGTCTGTATTTTCGCAGTAAATGTCTCTTTATCAATAACTACCCGCTCTATTGCTCCCGGAGCTGCTCTCATGCCGTGCTTTATATGCGCACCTTCAAAAGCGGGGCCCGAAGCTGTAGAGACACTGGTTATCTTCCCGCCGCTTACCAGTGCCATCTCAGTATTCGTACCTATATCTACTCCAAGATAGTTTCCTTTTAAATTATCTATATCAATAGCAAGTTCCATTGCCAGATGGTCCGAACCTACAAAACCGGCAATAGGAGGAGGCAGGTATATATATGCGCCCGGAGCCAGATCAATATTTATATCTCTTGCTTTTATTGCAATCGGGTCCTCTGTCAGGGAAACAAATGGCGCCAGTGCGAGCTGCTTTACAGGCAGGCCAAGAAAAAGGTGGTGCATAGCGGTATTTCCCACAAGCGTCATCTCAAGAATATCAGAATTGTTTATACTGTTTTTGGCACACAGCTCATTTATAGCTTCCCCTATCCTGCCAACAACGACATTTTTTATCTTATTAAGATTTTCAGGATTCTGTATGGCAAAATTAAGGCGGCTCATTACATCCTCCCCGAAACTTATCTGGGGATTCATTATGCCCTTGCTGTCTATAGTTTTTCCGCTTACCAGGTCCACGAGAAAGATAGCTATCTTAGTCGTACCAAGATCCGCTGCAAGACCATATGCACTTCCCGTGCAATCTCCGCCTTCAATATTTATTATCTCTTTACCTCTCACAGATACGGTTATATCCCAGGCATTCCTGCGT
The DNA here is from genome assembly GCA_965370465.1 of uncultured bacterium. GTDB lineage: Bacteria > Actinomycetota > Humimicrobiia > Humimicrobiales > Humimicrobiaceae > M55B120. The sequence goes on from CBDUUS010000241.1 coordinate 1,554, forward strand.
ATCATATCCGGCATTATCTTTAATGTTTCAATATCCATCACATCTATGGAAAGGCCGTACTCTGCTTTCAGCCCATCTCTTATCCGGGCCAGGTCCGAACCAGGGTCATCAAGCGCTGCTCTTTTAAGCTTTAAATGATATTTTTTGACAGGCGGGTCGATCTTAAACTCTTTTTCCTCTCCTTTTACCTGGAGTTTCTGCTCCTCGCTCAGAGAGGATGCAGGTATATATACTTTGAGGTCCCTGTCAAATATCTGCTGGCAGGCAAGCCTTACTCCATGGCCGATCTCATCTTTTCCGAGTATCTTGCTTTCCTGGCTATTGGGAGGTTTTCTGTCTTTGTCCATTATTATTATACGGCACTTGCCGCAGGTTCCTTTGCCCGCGCATACAGACTTTATATCGATGCCGGCTTCCAGTATTACATCCAGCCCATTGGCGGGACCTTCAAGGAGTACCCTTTTCCCGATCGGCTCTATACTTATCTTAATCTTCTTTTGCATATTTCTTTGACTCCTCATTTATAAATTTCTCAAAATCAGGTCCTGTTTTCATTAAATTTCCGGCTTCCCCATCAAGATCCGATGGCTTTATCTTTGCTATCCAGCCCTCATCATAGGGCGATTCATTGATAAGTTCAGGCGAATCTTCGAGCTCTTCATTTGTCTCGATTATCTCTCCTGAGAAAGGTGCGAATACCTTTCCTACCCATTTTCCACTTTCAAGCGATGAGAAGGATTTGCTCTGTTCTATTTTTGTGCCAGCCATTGGAAGCTCGATAAAGACGATCTCTCCTGCAAGCTGCTGAAAAAAATCACTGGCGCCTATGACTATATTTCCGCTGCCGTCATCCTTTGCCCAGAAATGATTTTTCTCATAAAAGAGATCTTCAGGAAAATCATACTCTCCAATTTTCATTTTCTTCTACCTCCATAAATAATCTACCTTATATTATCAATACTTTTATTCTGCATTCATGCTTTCAAGTACAAGCTCGGCAATATCGCGGACCTTGATCTTTCTTTTTGCTTCTTTTTTCAGCTTCTTCAGGGCCGCGGAAAGTGTCCGCTCGCATTGCTGGCAGGCGGATACCAGTATATCGACATCTGCCTCTATTATTTCCCTTGCCCGGGATTCGGCTATCTTTCCGGCCAGTTCCGCATTCAGCGACTCCAGATTACCCCCGCCGCCACAGCAGTTGGCAAGGTTCCTATTCGCTT
>CBDUUS010000242.1:0-2752 GCA_965370465.1 uncultured bacterium
TGTTCTAGAATGTAACAAATACTACATAAAAGTCATATATTATGGCATAATATATATACTATTAATTAAATAGATTCTAAAGTAGATGGTCTGCTTTGGAATCTATTTAAATATAAGGGAAAAGGGGGGTGGCTGAAATAGCAGAACTAATCAGCGGGCCCGAAATAGCGAGAAGCATAAAAGCTGAAATCGCCGCAGAAGTAGAAGATATCATCAGACTCAAAGGTATCCGTCCCGGACTTTCTGTTATTCTGGTAGGTAATGATCCTGCCTCAAAGGTATATGTAAGAAACAAACAGCCTGGATGCGATCAAGTAGGATTTAAATCTGAAGCGATCAAGATGCCAGACACTGTATCTACTGAAGACATACTCAAAGAAGTCGACCGGTTAAATTCTGATATGAGTGTCAATGGCATACTTGTACAGCTTCCTCTGCCGGATCAGGTCGATAAAAACAGGGTGCTTGAGTCGATTTTTCCCGAAAAAGACGTAGACGGCTTTCATCCAATGAGCATGGGAAAATTAGTCGCACAGGAGGACTGTCTCGTGGCGGCCACGCCTTCCGGCATAATCGAGATGCTTAAGAGGAAAAATATAGAGATCCAGGGGAAAGAAGTGACCATTGTGGGCAGGAGTGTCATCGTGGGCAAGCCTGCAGCACTTCTTTTTATCAATGAGTCTGCTACAGTGACAATATGCCATACAAAGACAAAAGATATGGCAATGCATACAAGGAATGCAGAGATACTCATAGTCTCAGCAGGAAGGCCCAATCTCATCGGCGCAGATATGGTAAGTGATGGCGCAGTGGTCATAGATGTAGGAATAAACAGGATCACCAGAGATCAGGCTGATAAAAAGACTCTTAAATGGCGGAAAGAAGATTTTGATAAAAAAGGGTCCACACTTATTGGAGATGTCGATTTTCTGGAGGTGGAACCAAAAGCCAGCTATATAACACCTGTTCCCGGCGGCGTAGGGCCGATGACTATTGCAATGCTTCTGAAGAATACCCTGAAAGCGGCAAAGATGCAATTGGGACTTAATTTATGAAGTCAAATCTGATAAAATCTTTGCAGCCTTAATGAATTTAAAGCTTATAGAAAAAGGTTTATTATGTATTATGCAAGAGTGATTGGAAATATAGTATCGACAATAAAGTACAAAGGACTTATTGGGAAGAAGATACAGGTCATCCAACCTGTGGATATGGAGACCGGTAAAGACACCGGAAGTTTTCTTGTAGCGCTTGATGCCACCTCTGCAGGCATAGGCGATATGGTCGGGTATGAAGATGGAGCAGAAGCAACCTGGGCATTTGAAGGAGATGATACTCCGACAGATGCTTCAATCGTTGCCATTATAGACAAAGTCAATATTACTGCCTCTAAATAATAAATATTTAATCTAAAATAAAGGAAATATCATGGTATTGAGCCAGGTAATCGGAAATGTAGTAGCAACTCAGAAAAATGAAAAGCTTGTAGGCAAGAAACTGCTGATAGTAAAAGCTATCGATCTGGATGGTAAATTGCTGGAGCCATTTGTCATTGCCGTAGATATTGTAGGAGTAGGGATAGGGGAGAAAGTACTTGTAGTCAATGGAAGCTCTGCAAGACAGACAGAAGATACAAAGGGTATAAGCATAGATTCAGTCATAGTAGCAAAAGTCGACAGTATGCAGATAGGAACATAATATACCCTGTTTTTATGATTTAAATGAAGAGGGTCAGCTTATATCCTCTTATCTGAGATAAAGATAATAATTGCCAATATTTATTACCAGCATGATCTGCAAGACCAGGATAATAAAGAAAAGGACATACATCATTATCCTGGGAAATATACGTATCCTTATTCTCCGACAGTCATTTCTGAGAATCGAGCGTATCCTGTTTTTTAATCTGTATTGGGCAAATAACCGGTTTGGAGCAAATGCAAAAGCGGATACAGGACCTGCAGCGGATTTTACAGGACTGAATAATCCGAGCTTAATGACTGTATTAAGAAAGTCCCTTGCTATCTCTTTCACTGGCCTGGTCGAGTACTTTACTACGATCTTATCACTCCCGCTATCCTGTTCGGATCTTATAAGCAGATAGGATATATAGGCAAATGGGTTAAAAAACATTAGATCCCTCAGGATCATGGCTACCCAGCTTATCAGATTATCTTTTCCTTTGATATGGGAAAGTTCGTGATGGAGAAGAACTTCTTTTTCATTATGTTCAAGTATCTCCAATAGATTTGGACACAGGACGATGGTGCAGCGCTTTATACCGGCAACAAATGGCGAGAGATGTCTTCGGTGAGTAAGTGAGACATCGGGAGGATCAATTGATATCTTTGCGGAGAAATCATCAATGATGCTGTAGATCCGCGGGATCTCCTCTCTGGTGACTTTGTCTTCAAATGCGAGCTTCTTATAAAAAAGGAATAGATTGAACCACCTTAAAATAAGTACAAGCAGTATAAGAAGCAATGTTATAAATATTAAAAGGTAATTAATATTATTTATAAAAAGTTTTGAGCTTATATCAAAATCTTCAAACCAGCTCAGAATATTATTTGGATCAGGCAATCTGATACCTGAATATAATATTAAGCCGCCTGGATGGTCAGGATGGGGTTCAAATTTTTCTATAATTATAATAAATGGTTTTATCAGGGGCAGGAAGAAAAATAAAATTCGTATTCCTGAATCTTTTACACGGAAAATAAAAAGAATAAGGAGCACTATTATAAGTGTT
>CBDUUS010000243.1:0-2747 GCA_965370465.1 uncultured bacterium
GCCGGGCTAGAAGAAAAAGCTATGCTGGGTGACAAATATGACAGCTACCCGGCAGTTATGACTATACATCCCGGCTAAGCATCATCTATCTGAGGAATTCTATCCATGCCATAGTTTGAAGGGAAGACCCCGGTAGGACAGATATCCATGCATTCCATACAGTCCTGGCAATTTTTAAAGTAAGACGATTCAGGTATAAAAGCAACTTTCTTGTTTATCCCCCTCCCTATAAAGCCTATTGCATTTCTTTTCTTTACTTCTTCGCAGTATCTCACACAGAGTCCGCATAATATACAGTAATCATATTCTTTTTTATACCGGGTAGCAGTTAGTCCATATTTTTTTGCCAGATTCTTTATTTCGGAATTAAATGGAAACAATGCCATATATAATTCAACAAGGTTTTTTCTTATCTGCTCCACTTTTGGACTGTCTGTATGGACCACCAGTCCATCCTCGGCAGAGTAGGCGCAGGATGCAACAATCTTTGACCTCTGGTTTTTCTCAATCTCTACTATGCAAAGCCTGCATGCCCCATGGGGTTTTATCTTTTCATGATAACACAATGTCGGGATATGAATGTCTAATTTTTGGGCCGCTTGAAGAATAGTGCTTCCTTTATCCACTCTTACACTTCTTCCATCTATCACTATTTCTACCTTATTTTTTATTTTGGCCGTTTTTAGCTTACTCATTTTTATAACCATTCCTTTCGCTTCGCCCAGGGTACAAAACGGGATAAAAACCCATTGTCCCTAAGCTTATTTTATTTTATAAATATATCTTTCTTTCAGACTTCTCCTCACTTTTTTAATACACAAATATATTTATTAATCATAATCATCAATGCCGGCAGATTATGCTTTTTTTAATAATTCATATTCAGCATCTGCAGTTATTATTTCTTCGGCAGTTCCGGTCACCCTGTCTATAGCACTATATTTTGAAGGACAGACTTCTATGCAGATCCCGCACTTTGTGCACAGATCCTGATTTATTGTATGCGGTTTTTTAGACATTCCTTCAATAGCATTTACCGGACAGACTTTTGCACAGCTGGAACAGCCTGAACATTTTTCTTCATCTATAATATACCTTATAAGTGGTTTGCATACTTTAGCGGGACACATATTATAATATATATGTGCCTCATATTCTTCCCTGAAATATTTCAGGGTAGTAAGGACTATATTGGGAGCTGTTGAACCCAGGGCACAGAGGGAACCTTCTTTCATTAAAAGGGATAGGTCCCCCAGAAGTTTGAAGTCTTCTTCCCTGCCTTTTCCTTCCATTATTCTTTCATAAATATAAAGCATCTGTCTCAAGCCCTCACGGCAGGGTGTGCATTTACCGCATGATTCATCTGATAGAAATTTAAGGAAATAATGAGCTATATTTACCATACAATCAGATTCATCCATGACTATCATTCCCCCTGAGCCCATCATAGAGCCTGCCTTGTCAAGCTCATCAAAATCTACCGGTAGATCAAGAAGTTTCTCCGGGAGCACACCTCCGGAGGGACCTCCGGTCTGAACTGCTTTAAACTTCTTTCCATTCTTTATCCCTCCGCCGATTTTAAATATTATGTCCCGGAGGGTTATTCCCATTGGTACTTCAACCAGGCCGGTATTGTTTACTTTTCCAACCAGGGAAAATATTTTTGTTCCATTGCTGTGTTTGGTGCCGATTCCGGTAAACCATTTAGCGCCATTCTTAATTATATGGGGAACATTTGCCCAGGTCTCAACATTATTAAGATTTGTAGGCTTATCCCATAGGCCGCTTACAGCGGTCCTTATGTATTTAACCCTGGGTTCACCCACTTTTCCTTCTATAGCTGAGATCAGCGCGCTTGATTCACCCGACACAAATGCGCCGGCTCCGCGGTGTACTTTGACTTCAAAATCAAATCCGGAGCCCAGTATATCTTTGCCAATAAAGCCACAGGCTCTTGCCTGGCCTATTGCTTTTAATATGGTGCTGACTGCTTGAGGATATTCCTGTCTTACATATATAAAACCTTCACTTGCGCCTATGGCATATGCACCAATAATAAGGCCCTCAAGTACGCTATGCGGGTTTCCTTCCAGTACACTCCTATCCATATAAGCACCCGGATCGCCTTCATCAGCATTTACTATGACATATTTAGGTTTACCCGGAGCATTCTTTGTAGTTTCCCATTTGGTGCCTGCAGGAAAACCTCCGCCGCCCCTGCCTCTTAGATCTGCTTTTTTTACCTCTTCCAGCACCTGGTCAGGGGTCATCTTGTCCAGAGCCTTAGCTAGCGCCTGATAACCTCCAATACCTATATAGTCATCAATGCTACCGGGGTCGATTCTGGAGTTATTCTCCAGCACTATCCTTTTCTGAAATTTATAAAAAGGAATTTCAGATTCTTTATATGCATATTTTCCATCTTCATTCTGGTAAAGAAGATCCTCCACTACTTTGCCCTCAAGTGCTGCACAGACTATATCCGGTATATCTTTTTCTTTGACTTCCAGATAGCATATCTCACCAGGGTATATGACTATAATAGGTCCCCTCTCACAATAACCATGACATCCGGTCTTCTTTATTATTATATTCCCGGCTTTCTTATGGCTGGTATTTTTTAATTCCTTTTCCAGTGCGCTTATGAGCCTGTCTGAAGATAATGCCCTGCATCCGGTACCCGAGCAGATAGAGATGATTATTTTTTCTCCAAGATCTTTGTTTATATCATCTTTTCTTGAATTGAG
>CBDUUS010000244.1:0-2735 GCA_965370465.1 uncultured bacterium
AAATATAATTTTTAAAAAACTTAACCTTATTAATAAACAGAGAAGCGGTGTAGATAGAGTACTGGAAAGTAAAATAATTCAGTAATCATAGGCTTACAGAAAATGAACTCTACTATATGGACCCCTGATATTTCTGGAGGAAAAGAAGAAAACCTTTTAAGAGGATAGATTTTATATGAAGTCAAAATTTTTAAAATCATCTGGTGTATATTTAACTATCTTTATTATAGCCCTATCGTTCCTACTATTTCTTTCAACAAAGTGCAGTACTGCCAATAAAAGATCTACCAATAACTCAGAAATTTATATTTATATAGAAGATAATCCCGTCAGCAGCCAGAAGGATAATAAAGAGTTAATTGAGAAAAAAACCTTAAAAATCTTAACCCAGAATACTATGCTGATCCCATTCAACTTTATCGCCCCGGCATTTAATGAGCGCACCGGCTGTATTATCGATTTGATCCTGAAGGACTATGAAATTGTATGCCTGCAGGAAGTATTCAGTGGAAACAGCGAGAATAGGATCATTTCTTCATGGCATGATATGGTTTATCAGGGTATAAAAAATAATGGCTTTAATCAGTGGCAGACCGACTATTTTAATAACTGGTATAATTCCCTCCCTGACAGGGATACAGATATGTGGCATCCTCTCATTGATGCTCAAAGCGTGGACGGGCTTGCAAATAATAATAATTTCTGGGGTGTAAAAGTATTGGACAAGAAAGTAAATGATATCGAAGCAAAGCTAATATGCAGCCCATATTATATTATGGGCCCTGATAGAGGAACTTTAAATATCAGACAGGACGGAGGTCTGGTAATCCTATCAAAATATCCGATAATAGAGTGCAGTGCAATGACTTACTCATCAAGCAGCGGTACTGACAGGCTGGCCAGTAAAGGTGCAGTCTATGCATGTATTCAGGTCGGCCCATCCGCTGATGATTATATTCATGTATTTAATACGCATATTCAATCCCATGATTATAGTGATTCCAGACTGGCACAGATAGGCGAACTAATGGATTATATTTCTGAGATTATAAAATCAGATAAAGACTATATCCGCCCAATACTTATTGCTGGCGACTTCAATGTAGCAGCGGAAAAGAATGATAATTGGATGGAGTTAGCCGATATAGCTCCGCCTGAATCAGAAAAAGCTAAGAGCGGTGAATATTTGGATAAAGAAACCCTGGAATATATAAAATTTAAAGAAATAGTGGAAGATTTTCCTTCCAACTCTTTAGATATTGCCCACCAGATAGATCTAATGGACAGCTGGCAGAAATTAAATCCAATAGATCCTGGCTTTACATGGATCGGAAAGGACTGGATCACCGGCAGCAATAATCCATATGGTGATATTGGCAATCAAATAGCCGTAGAGAATGGGGGACCCCAGCGAATCGACTATATATTCTATTCCGGCGGGACCGGCGATCTTTATCTTGAACCTATATCCATATCTCTTGTTCCAAATAGCCCGGATCTGCTATATTGCTTTGACAGGAAGCCCGGAAGAAATGATGTATCCTATGGATGCGAAGAAATATCTTTGGAGAATGATTGTTCTTTTAAAAGCTATACTGTCTCCGATCATCTTGGACTTGAATTAAACTTTGAAATTGGTATAAATAAATAACTATTTTTCAAAAATGATAAAGGTGAAAGGTCGGATAATATCCCGGATAAAAAATTGCTATATATTGATAATTTAAGGGTCCTTCTCATAATTCTTGTAGTTATGGTCCATGCCGCAGTAATATATGGGCCTATCGGATTCTGGTACTATTTTGAAAGGACTGGCCTTCCGTCTACCTATATCCTGGCTTTCTTTAATTCCTTTAACCAATCTTTCGTATTGGGGCTTTTCTTTATGATCTCGGCTTATTTCACCCCTCTTTCATATTACCGGAAAGGGCCCGCATTATTTATAAGGAACAGATTAAAAAGGCTTGGTATCCCCTTATTATTTTATATAGTCTTTATTGGCCCAGTCCTTATTTATACAAACCACCTTATAACCCCCGGAGAAAACATCAGTTTTTATAGGTTCTACTGGGAATATATAATCAAAAATGGCCATATAGATATGGGGCCCCTGTGGTTTATCCAGGCTCTGCTTATATTTGTTTTTTTCCTACCTTGTCATTATTGAGATCTTCAACAGGATGAATATTAATATAAGAAAATTAAAATTGAAATTTCCCCCGAACTATATTATTTTTATTTTTACTATCTTCCTCGCTGCCTTTAGCTTTCTTATCAGGAAGTGGTTCCCCATCGGGACCGTAATCGGCACCCTGCAGCTAAGCTTTTTTCCGCAATATATACTTTTCTTTACAATTGGGATCATTGCTTATCACCAGAATTGGTTTGCGGCAGTCAGCCGGAAAAGAGCTATTTTCTGGTTCTGGGTCTCATCATGCATCACTGTTCTCTGGCCCCTGATCGTCTATATAAGCGGTGCCTTCAAGGGTGATATCACCAGTATTGCCGGAGGCTGGCACTGGCAGTCTTTTGTCTATGCTTTATGGGAAGCCATTATAGGAGCCGGTATTATTATCTGTCTCCTGTATCTTTTTAAGACGAAATTGGAAGGCCAGAATAGATTTCAACAGAACCTGTCAGGGGCTGCCTATACCGTATTCATTATCCATCCGGTCATCATCACGGCTCTGTCTTATGCAGTTAGAGGCTTTGATCTGCATCCATTACTTAAGTGT
>CBDUUS010000245.1:0-2729 GCA_965370465.1 uncultured bacterium
AGATATGCCAGGACCTTCCAGCCATATCTGTCCATATTAAGAGAAGTCTTTGAAAGTATGACCCTGCCAAGCAGGTATGATATAAATACTGTACTGACATAGATAAATACAGCGTATATAATCAATAAAATAAAATTAGAAGCCATGGCCACAATGCCGAGTCCGGAACCTATGATTGTTATAAATAAGATTATGGAGATTATAAATATTATAATAGATCCGATCGGAACACCAAATAAGACAATGGCCCCGCTTCCAACACAGAAACCCGGAGTCTTTTTCATCCTATCATTAAATCTCTGGAAAAATCCAGGCATTGCAAGGATAAGTATGATCCCGAGTATAAAAAGTCCGAGAAAAGCTATTACCTTTCCTCCTATATATGTTGCCGAAAAGATTGCCCAGGGAGTAGCTCTCATTATCTCTGTCTCTTTTATCTCTTCTACAATGGTCTCTCTTACTTCCCCGCCTATCACTGCCCCGTCAGATATGGCGGCACTTATAGAAGAACTGTATACAAGGTCACCGGTTATTTCTGCAGTGTCTGTGACTTTGAGATTTTCTACACCATCTATATTGACATCTCCATCTATCTTTCCTGATATTGTTATGGTGGCACCGCTCAGATATGCATCGCCTTCAGTAGTACAGGCAATATTTAATGTACCTCCCGACACAACCAGTTCGCCTCCTATTACTGCTGTCTCTGATATGCTTATCTGTCCGCCAGCGACCATCAGATCATCTTCTATCTTTCCCGATATATTTATGGTTCCTCCAGTGACCCTTATATCGTCCCCCACATCTCCGTTAATGGTGATTATGCCGCCCGCTGCCATAAGGTCCTGTGCAATATTTCCATCCACATTGAGCCGGCCCCCTGCCATTATAAGGTCCCCGGCAATATCTTCTGTAATAAGTATATCAGGACCGAATACAAATTGGTCATTCCCAAAACTAAATATTTCCTGATCGGCTCCATTTTCGGCCTCGAGTGCCCATAGCGGTGCTGCGGAAACAAAAATAATTGACACTGCAACAAGAAAGAATGCCAGTGTTTTTTTCATTTGATGCCTCCTCTTTTAGAGTTTAATAAATATATACTATTATTTTCTGGTTTTGGTAAAAAATAATTTTTCCAGCCTTCTACCCATCGTCCAGTAGCTTCCATTGACATAGCACAATATATTGATTTTTTTAAAATCAGGCTCTCCATCCTTCTCGCTATAATCATCATCAATATGTGTAGCTACGATCCTTCCGATATACATATCATGAGATTTAAAGGATACAATATTTTCAAGCTTGCACTCCATATTTATAGGGCACTGCCTTATAAGAGGCACATCTATCTCGGTTGCTTCAAATTTTTCAAATCCGGTAAGCTCAAATTTATCCGTTTTATCTCCATGCACCGTACCGCAAATATCTATCTCTTTAAGATTTATTGCCCCCGGTATAGCTATGGCAAATTCTCTGGTCTTCCTTATGACCTCGCCGGAGTACTTCCCTTTCGATATATTTATATTTACCATATGCGGTGCAGATTCGACTATTCCTGCCCATGATATAGGTATTATATTGTCAGAGACACCACTCTTTTGCTTTAATCTGGTAGTAACCAGAGCTACCGGAAGAGGGGCAAGAAAGTTCTTCACTTTTTTTAATATAGCCATCCAGCTTCCAGACCTATGTTTTATATGTTCAGGCACCATTAAAAATATGCCTATTCGTAATTATACAAATAATAATCAATATATTACAATATAAATCCAGGAGCCTGTCCGGGAACTGGGACCTGAGCTTGCAGGCTGATATTTTTAAACAGATCAAGGCCCGGGGAAGAAGCGATATGGTACCCGCGATGGCGAAAAACGAGAATATGTATAAAAATAACGACTGCCCGATGGGTTCCTAAAATGGAAACATTTAAAATAAAAATTCAGAACAGTGAGGGCCTGCATGCAAGACCGGCTTCCAGACTTGTGAGCCTGTGCCGTAGATTTGATTCAGATATCACGCTTAATTATGGTAATATGGAGGCTAATGCCAAAAATGTAACTGAAGTACTGTGTTTCGGAGCGGAAAAAGGTGATGAGCTTATTATAAAGATCACAGGTAAAGATGAATCAGAGGCAAAAGAGGCATTAAAAAGGCATCTTATAAATAGCGCCCCCGGATCGGAGAAGATCTAGAAAAATGGATATCATCAGGGGGATACCGGTGAACCGGGGAATCGCTACAGGGAAAATCCTTAAATTCTCATCGAACCCATTAAAGGAAGAAACACTGCTTCAAAAATTATCCCGTGAATTTCATGATCTTGAGCTTAAAGATATAGGCAGGATCAAGGTCCTGCGCGACAGCCTTTATGAAAGAACGATCAACAGGGAAAATACTGATAGAGAGATCAAAAAATTCAAGCAGATCCTGAGAAGATCGAAAAAGGAGCTTACTGATGCAAGAAAGAAATTATCACGGGATATAAGTAAGAAATTTTACGAGATCATAGATTTTCAGATACTCGCTCTCAGTGACACCAATATAAATGAAAGGACCATTGACCTTATAAAAGATTACCACATCTCCTCATATCTTGCCGTCTCAATTATATTTAATGAGAGGATCGAACTCCTGAGAAAAAATAATAAGAATAAATTAAAGAATAGGGCCTATGATCTGGTGGATCTTTACAATAGGCTTGTCTCGGGGTTAAATCCAGCCGGTCT
>CBDUUS010000246.1:0-2718 GCA_965370465.1 uncultured bacterium
AAAACGTGCCGGGATCTCTCGTGCAACTGTAGGAAAAATTGAAAAAGGTGATCCGTGTATATTACAAATGAAAAATACCCCACATTTCACTCGAAAAGTACCCCACTTTTCAGTAAAAAAATTACTTAGCACTAACCATAATTTCCCCCTTTCCTAACCATCGGTATAAATAAGTACTGATTAAAATCCCCTATAGAAGATATCAGTTTTGCTCCTTTAACCATTTCTTTGTTTCTTTCAACCTGTATGAGTACCCATTCATATTTATCATATATGACTTATGGGTGAGCCTGTCTATCATCGCTGCAGTCATAACTGAATCTATAAATATTTCATCCCACCTTTCAAATGATAGATTAGTTGTTATTATTGTGGATTTTCTCCCGGCCCTAAGGGAGAGATAAGTAAATAAAAGCTCAGAACCTTCCTTATCAAAAGATATATATCCGAGCTCGTCAGCGATAACAAGATCATACTTTTCAAATCTGGATTCAAAGAGCTGCAGAGTCTTTTCCGACCTTGACTCTTTCAGTCTGTTAATAAGTAGTGGTATAGTGGCATACATTACCTTGTATCCGGCAAGGCATGCCTTTATCCCGAGACCGATTGCCAGGCAAGTTTTGCCGGTGCCCGGCGATCCTGAAAAAATTATATTCTGCCCATTTTTTATAAAGTCTAAACTCTTTAGGACCTTTAAATTTTTTTTAGCATCATGGGGAAGATCATCTATGGAAAGATCTTCTAAATATTTTTTGTATGGAAAATTTGCGGCTCTTATTCTATTTTTCTTGCCATTTTCAATCCTTAAGTCAGACTCCTTTGAAAGCAGGCCGCATAGGAAATCTTCATAATTTAGATTACTCTTTTCTGCTTCAGTTATCTCTTCTGCTATATTCCTTCTTGTTGCCGGAAGCCTGAGCTCCTTTGCAAATTTTGTGATCTTTTCCATGGTCTCTTTTCTGTTACTACCCTTCATACCAGGCTCACCTCACTTCCGATACTTTCTCCATTTAGAATTCTGTCAAGCTCGCAGGTTAACTTTTTGGAGCTTGCCTCTGTAGCTGAAAAATCTATGGATTTAATATCATCTGGCACAATGGCATTTCTTTGCACTATGGTTTTAATCTTTTCAGTTCCTATGCCGTTTGGATCAATCTTTACAAGAGTTGCTATTGCATCTTTTATCCTATCCATACCTTCTTCAGAGATTAGCTCCATTAGCCCTATAAAGCTCTTCTCGCGGCCTTCGTAGTATTTTTGGTATATACATTTAAGCTCCGGCTTTATCTGGGAGAATGCCACACTTCGCTTCAGTGCCCCTGGTTTTAGCTTTAATGTTTTTATATAGTGGGATATGTCTATGAACCACTCATGTCTGCCGTTATATCTTTTATGTCTGGCCACCTCTTTGCTGTCATGGTAGCAGATGATCCTGTCAGGATAGACCTTTGTAAAGATAAACTGTCCTACAAGGCTGTCAGGAACAGAGTAGTGGCAGCTATCTACCATAATGGTCGAATATTTATCTGCTCTTGGCTCTGCTGTCCTTGCAGTATCATATCTTGGCATCTCTGGCAGTAGATAATCTTTTTCAAGAGCCAGCATCTCATGTGCGCTTTTTCCATTATTTAGGACCTGGCCCCTGCTGTTTAATTTATTAAGCTCTTTTTTAAAATAGCTCCTTGCCTCTTCTACGGATGCAAACTCATCTTTTTTAGAAAATATTCGTCTTCTTATATATTCAACGCTTCGCTCCACGTGGCCTTTTTCATTAGCCCGATAGTTATTACAAAACCTGAATTTAAATCCGTAATAGAGAGATAATTTAAGCAGAGCTTCTGTGGGCTCTTTTTCATTTCTACTTACAAATTTTGCTACTGCGACTCTGGTATTGTCATAGACTATTTCCTTATATGATCCTTTAACCTCACAGAAGAAGTTTGCATGAGTATCTAAAAAGCATTCTGTCTTCTGGCTGTAGTAGATATCCCCGGACCTGTAGTCTCCCTTTGCTGTTGTAAAGACTGACATCTGAAGCACTTTTAATTTTCCTGCAATGATAAGCTTTAATTCTCCCCAGTCAAACTCAGCCGATTCTCCAGGAGCATACTCCTGTCTTATATATGCTTCCATTTGCTTTCTGTCTATCTTTGTTATTGCATTGCATACTGTGGTATAGCCGATATCAAATTCCTCATCCCAAAGGGCTTCCAGGATATCTATTTTTTTCTTCTGCTGCTTTGACCGGCCGGTGGCTCTCTTTTCTTCATTCTGTTTTAGATAAACCTTAATCCTTGAAATTATCTCATCAGTCAGTTTTACTTTATTTCTTTTGCTTGTATCATATTTTGGCTTTTCTACGATATCAGCTATCAGCTCAGAATTGTCACCGCCTTTGCTGCCTATTAGAATATTTTTCTTCTCCTCATAGTCTCTTATGTATTTTCCTATGGTCTTTCTGTTTATGCCTGTCTCTCTTTCTATCTGTCTCTGTGACTTACCTTCTCTGTGATGTGATATTATTATCTTTTGTTTGTCTATCAATCCTATCATCTCCTTCTGTCTCCCTCTATGTAATATCTATTAACTACATAGAGAATACTATTTTATAGTGGGGTACTTTTCAATTGAAGAAGTGGGGTACTTTTAGGTTAACACAAACAGCATGGAGACTACTTTAAAGCAGATGGACACATAGAACGGGGGAAGAAGACCCTT
>CBDUUS010000247.1:0-2712 GCA_965370465.1 uncultured bacterium
TCGTCTGCAATTTTCAAATATTACTAAATGTTGCCTCTATTCAAAGATTATTTGTGATAATATCAAAAATTATAAGATTTGTCAAATAAAATATTTTATAAATGTTGTTATTCTGCGATATTGTCCTCTTTAAGTTATTCAGGGAAAATGTCACCTATGAATAAAAGAGAGGAAACATACCATATGACAGATAGGGAGATGACAAGAGCAGTAGTAGCAGAGAGACTGATAGAAGGTGAGCTTATAGTTAAAGATGCGGCAAAGGTATTAGGATTGTCTACCAGACAGGTAAGAAGGATCAAAAAAGGAGTGAAATTAAATGGTCCCGTAGCAACGGTTCATGGTAATAGAAAAAGAAAGCCGGTAAATGCAGTAGCCGGTAATATAAAAGATCTGGTAGTAGAACTTAAGAGAGAAAAATACGCAGGCACTAACTTCAGCCACTTTACGGAACTACTCGAAGAAAGAGAAAAAATCACAATAAGCCAGCCTACTATACATAGGATACTTAGGGCTGCAGGAATTGAAAGTCCCAAAAAAAAGAAGAAAGTGAAGACGTACCACTACAGGAAAAGAAAGGACTGTCCAGGGATGATGGTCCAGCTTGATGCTTCTCCCTTCGCCTGGCTGGGAGGTGAAAATCTAAATCTTCACGGAGCCATAGATGATGCAACTAGCACCGTATTGGGGCTCTACCTGTGTAAGGAGGAAACACTTGAGGGTTACTTCGAAGTGACAAGACAGATGATAAAAGTATTTGGGATACCAATATCTACCTATAATGACAGGCGCACTGTATTTGTTAGCCCAAAGGGCAAGCTTTCCATAGAAGACCAGCTAGACGGCAAAAGAGAGCCATTTACGCAGTTTTCTCAAGCTATGGATACATTGGGGGTAAGGATGATACCGGCAGGATCTCCACAGGCAAAAGGACGGATAGAAAGATTATGGGGGACCCTGCAGGACAGACTGGTCCAAGAATTTATCTTACATGGGATAAAAGACATAGGTAGTGCAAATGAGTTTATGAAAAAATATATAAAGAAGTTTAACAAAAGATTTTCAGTTGTACCTATGGGAGAATCTGTATTTAGAAAACCCGGCAAGGGTACCAATCTTGATTATGTGCTATGTAGCAAGATCCCAAGAAAGATTGATAACGGTTCGGTATTTTCCTATAACACCGATTTCCACAGCCACTTTAAGCGTCATATCTTAAGCCGTCCAGATTATCCGCAGCGGCTTATTCCCGAGCCAGGGAATCTGCATTTCCCTGTTAAGTTTTTCAATACTTAGCAGAATAGGGGTAGCTGCCCTCTTCCTGATTTTCACAGTAAATCTCTTTCCATCATATTCAATCCGCCCCGGCATGTCTATAAAATGTTTAAAGATAGTCTGGGCCCGACATTTTTCAAATCCCCTTAAATCTCTTGCAAAAAGGTGATACAGCGTATCAGCAATAACTGTCCACAAAAGATCAAAATGAATGCGTATCATAATAGGGGAAGACAGGGCATTCATATTGAAAAAACTGACCAGTTCAGAAAGCTTGTTTTCTATATGCCACCTTCTGGCATAGATTACAAGTATGTCCAGGACTTTCATATCGAAGTTATTGGTAATTATATAAGTGGGTTCTTCTCTTCCATGGTCCTTAATAGTTATCTGCCTTAAGGGCTTCTGGTTTTTTAATAGTACCGCTTTATCCTCATATACTTTTACATGGCGGTGTTTTCTTTTAGGAATTGGAAGATAGTATTTCTTCCAGTCCTCTTCGGGTATCCTCCCGGTGCGGGAAGTGATATTTTTACCCCTTCTTCTTAAGGTGATAAACTTTACACCGGCTCCGTCAAGTTCATAGAGCATATCATAACAGGTAAGCCTGGAGTCAAAGACAAGTGTCTGGCCGGCAATGCCTTTTATATCAAACCAGTAGTCAACAAATTTTTTTATCTCTTTAGAAGATTCCTTTCTTTTTATATCTGAATTGGCATACAGGAGCAGATCACTTGCCCCGTCCTGGGCAAAGAATGTATTGGCGCCTTTAAGCGTCTTGCCCCGGGCTCCGCACCATACCTTCTCCATCTGGGATTTATCCCCAAAATGAGGTAACAATGAAAATCCAAATTAATGGTATCTCCTTTGTATAGATCAGGATACATATGTGAAAAGTTTCCGGTGATCTTTTTTTGAAACTCCATAAGCGCAGAAGCTTCTGTCCTGCAGGAATAGGAACATATATAGCCGGGCTTGGGAAGAACATTGAGCCCGGCAAAGATCCCAAAACCCATATCGCTGTCATACTGATTTATATGACTTAGCCTTTCATTGCCGATCAGTTTTAGAAGCAGCATGGAAAGGGATGCCTGCACTTTTCCGATATCGCTTGATTCGGGCAGATCGCATCTACTTACAATATCTAAGATTCCGCTTTGAAGTATATAGGGCAGAAACAAATACGCGCCCGCTACCTGGCACTCTATGCGAAATGGGCCAAGCTCGCTTATGTCCAGATCAGCTGATCTACGGGGAAGCAGCATGCCTTTCTTGGAGACGCCCCTTTCCTTATCCGTCCTGCGGCAAAGCCTGGCAAATCCTGCATCACGGAGTATCCTTTCTACTGTTCTGGTGCCTGACGGACTATCTGTATCTTTTAACTCTTCTGCGATCTCTTTTGCGCTGAGTCTTTTTTTTCTTCGCAGATCGATTATC
>CBDUUS010000248.1:0-2711 GCA_965370465.1 uncultured bacterium
ATACAGGAGCCAGCGGCAGTTTTACTGTCTCTGAAAAAAAGTGTCCCCTGATCGAAGAAAAGATTACCGCCTATCTCAAGGGAGAAACTAAAGACACAGGTCTAAAACCCCTTTTTATGACTGGATCAGTATTTGAGAAAAAGGTCTGGAATGCCGCAAGTAAAATACTATTTGGAAAGACATCAAGCTACGGTCTGATCGCAGCTGCAGCAGGAAGTCCCGGGGCAGGCCGGGCTGTTGGAAATGCACTGGGTAAAAACCCTGTTATGATAATAGTGCCATGTCACAGGGTCATAAAAAGTGATGGAAGCTATGGGGGTTTTTCGGCAGGACCGGACCTTAAAAAGAAACTGCTGGAACTTGAAGATATCATGACTGAGCTTTCCAGGTAGACAAAGGATTAAAGGAATTAGATAGTGATAAGGGAATTTCCCATGAAGAAGTAGAAAAGCGGATGACTAAATGGATAGAAAAATAAATTGATCTTCAGGAGCAGTAGTTATTGTCTTCATTTCATCTTAAGTGGATCCAGTTATTATATCCAAAATGCAGGGTGTGAGAGATGAGGGTAATTTAATGGATGTCTTTTATATTTTGGATCTATTTTGTCTTGAATTTATAAAGAAGTGATGATAAAACCGTTCACTACCCTGTCATCAAAAGTATCTATGGCCTGCCGGTAAAAATCGATTATTGAACTTAATTATAAATACAATGTATTGACATTATAATGTATATGTAATATATTTAAACAATGATAATATATGACGATAATAAGGCGAGGTTTTTAAAACTTAAACGCGATATTGATATTGATGAGATTACAGAACTTATAATTGAAAAGAAATATTTTGATATACTGGAACATCCAAAAAGAAAGAATCAGCAAATATTCATCCTGTCATATAATAACTATATACATGCAGTTCCTTATGTAATCGATAAGGATGATAATATAATTATTAAGACTGTATTTCCCAGCAGGAATTTTCATAAAATATATAAGGAGAGATCAAGGTGAAAGATAATTTAGACCCAAATGAAAAAATAATTGAAGAAGAAGCTGGAAGTTATAAAAAGGTTTCTGATCAAAAAAAGAAAGAGGTTGAATCGATCATTGAGAAGAGTTCAAAGAAAAAGACTATTACTTTAAGACTGAATGCAAATGATCTTGAGCGTATTAGATTTATTGCCACTAATGAGGGAATGCCTTATCAGACATTGATATCGAGTGTATTGCATAAATATATTAATAATAGGCTTATTGATAAAAATGACATTTTAAAAGTATCAGAAATAATGGAATATAATAATTTTAATAAAACTAAGCCTATAGAATAGAAATTATAAAACCATGTCCCATTTTGCAAAAAGCTATGCTCAGTCTGCCCTTACTATAAGCCCCAGAATATTTTTCGTGCTGTCATCAGGGCTCCGGGGTGCAGATCATAAGCGAGGGATATCTCACAATGCACCGTAAAGCCGCAGTCCCTGCAGGAAATATTTTTTACCCTGTTTTTTAAATAGCAAGGCAGAGGCTACATATGATCTCGTCAATAGAGAATTTTATCAGGTTAGACAGCAGGTAAAAGGCAAATCCAGCTGTTTTAAATGGTGTTGTATAAATCGGGAATTAATAGTTGTGACCTTGATTTAATGAAATTTGGATTCAGCATAATACTGGAGCGGTTTTGATGATTATGGGGGTTTTTCGGCGGGACCGGGCCTCAAGAAGAAACTGCTGGAACTTGAAGGCATTAGTTTACTTATATAGAATGTCTGGAATAGAGCCTACAATGATTTTTATACTTTAAAATTAGTTAGTAATGGTGTAACTATAAACTATTCAAAGATAAATATAAAGTTACTGTTTACATTGAAAAAGAATTACTTTATAATTTAGCCAGTGTGGTTAATATTTGCACCATAAATAGTAATATTTAAAGATAAATGGCAATCAATATGAAGGATTATAAAAAATTATTAAAAATGGGCATATTTTCTTTTCAAGATGTAGTCGATTTAACAAGAAACAGAGAAACTGCACATTCTAAAATATCAAGGCTTGTAAAGAAAGGTTATATAAAAAGTGTTAAACGAAATCTCTATGTTGCCATAAGTCTTGAAAGCAATCAGGTGATAGTAAATAAATATCAGATAGGAAGCAGTTTGACTGAATCTTCTTATGTCTCACATCATAGCGCTTTTGAATATTATGGTTTGACTAATCAGGTCTTTAATGAGGTTTACATTTCATCAAATAAAAGGTTTAACAATTTTGAGTTTGAAGGAATAAGCTATAAACATATTCATTCAAAATTTAATGATGGAGTTTTGGAACCACAAGATTGCTCTGGAGTTAAAGTAACTGATACTGAACGAACTGTTTTGGATGGAATAAAAGACTTTGAGAAAGTTGGAGGACTTGAAGAGTTGTTGAAATGTCTTAGTATGATAACTTTTTTAGATAGTAAAAAACTTAAGAAATATCTTGATCTATATAATCTTAAAGTACTATATCAAAAGACTGGATATATATTAGAGTCTTATAAAGATACTTTGAAGCTTGACGAAAGCTTTTTTAAATTTTGCATGAGTAAGATTAGAAAGAGTACAAGATACTTATTTAAAGATATTGATTCTGCTAATTCATTCTATGATAGTGAATGGCAGCTTATTGTACCAAAAAACCTGATAACTATTTCTGAACA
>CBDUUS010000249.1:0-2701 GCA_965370465.1 uncultured bacterium
AGCCCGGTATTATCGGGACTTTCAAATCCGGCTTCTATCTGCCCTTGAAATTCCTCGACAGTAACTGATTTTAATAAACCAACAAAGAAATTCCAGAGTGAGTTTAATAAATTTGGAATAATCTTTAATATATCTTTGAATGGACGTGTCCGTTTTTTGATTTTTTTGATCTTTTTCGGTTTTGCTTTCTTTTCAATTTTTGATTTGGAGAAAGAAAAAGATTTCAATTTCAGACCGGCAAATTTGATAATTCCGGTTTTGTTTTTAAAATCAAATTTTGTTTCTGATATAAACCACAGGTCATAGTAATCGCGAATTGCCACATCTCTTCTTGTTATTGCAGCTTTAAGTTTTTCAGCTACAGCCTCGTTTAACGAAAGTGACAATATCTTATTCTTCGGGATTAGATCTTCTCCAGTAAACGGATCCTTATAAAAATGGGCTATTGTATTGTAGACTGGTTTTGCAACAGGTGTTTGCCTCAGTGATATCTCCAGTTTTATATTCTCATCCTTTCCTGAGATAAATGATGGATAGAAAATATTAAATACATATTGTGTGGAATTGTTAAAACCATCGCCTTCGGGCCTTTTACTTTTTAAATCTAAAAGTTTTAAAAATTCCGGCATCTTTTCTCTTATAGGAGTGATTGTCCGGGACCTTTTAGAACGAGTCTCTAAACCTTCAGAACAAAAGTATGTAAAGTCAATATCTTCACTTAGCCTGTGATAATTAAGGTGGATCTTGTTTAAAAGTGTTCCGCCTTTAAAAATAATCTTATCACTCAAATGTGAGTTAATATTATTTAAAATAAGAGTCAAGTAATAATCCTTCTCAATAATCTCTAACCTGAATTTAAATTTTTCTGCTATAAACGGTATTATTTGCTGTAGCTTGTTCTTATCCATTAATAATGACTCTCCATTTTTTATTGGCCTTCCCATTCTTCTCTTCTGTATCATACAAAAAAGAATAACCCTTTTGTCCTGGATCAATTCTGGTGAGCATCTTTTGAGAAGCTCCAAGCCTTTCCAGAAAAAAACCTATCCGCCTGCGGATTATTTGCACAGGGTATCGTGCAGCATAATCTACAAAAACAGCCACATCTATATTCTCAAATTGTTCGGTTAAAATACTATATGCTCTTTTCACATCATAAAATTCAAAGGTGTCTAACAGCGCCCGTTCCTTTGAAGCAAAAACAATATCTTCTCTACCTATCTTCCGGGTTTCCAGGCCATATATCCTATCCGGCAATACTTTAATTAACTTATATCTGACACCATCAATTGTTTTCTTTACTGAATATTTATCATTTATCACATGTATCATTTGAGCGATTTGTTCGGTAAAACCATATGAGTTAAATACGCTTGAATAACCTATATAATATTTTGCTTCACTTATTAATGCTTTTGCTATCAGATATTCATTACCGGCCCATTTCCCCCGAGGAGCTTTCATAGGAATAAAAAGATAAGTATTCTTTATGATCTTTCTGAGCCTCTTCTTCTCCAGTAATTTCTTTATTAAATAATTTCCCTTTTGACTGCTGGCACAATAGAAGTTTATTTCCCTTCTTGCGTAAATCTCTTTTCCTTCAAATTCAAGCCTGGTTATGAGATCTATTTCTTTAATGGAAAGTGTCTTTTTATACATTATTTTCCGTTTCATATTTCACCCCAGTGAGTGCATTATGATGAACTATAAATAATATATCTTTTTTAATGTTATCTGTCAAATTAATATTTTTATACTCTGTTAAAATATCAAATAATTTTTTTGTTACATGGATTCATATTTTTTATTAAATGAATCTTTGCCATTCTTTATACTGGTTCTGTGATACCTGTAGTATTAGGTTCTATAGGTTATCTTCTAATAAGAATCTTTAAAAAGATGAAAAGAGTTTATCTGGATTCTATAGTAAGGACTACGACAGTCCTAACTTCTTCATTTACTTCTATATCCTTAAAGAATTGTATACGGGTTAGCTCCTGTCCGTAGGAGCAATAAATCCCTTCTCACCCACAATTCCCTGTCTATAAAGTCCAATACTGAAAGATGGTAAAATGAAATATATGTGACTGTATAAAATTAAATCCCGGAAAAGGATTCCTTATTATATTACATAAAAGATTCTATATTCTCATTTAATTGCTTCAGGGAAAATACGGGACCGTCGAGACAGACAAATTTTTCACCAATATTGCATCTGCCGCATTTTCCAATGCCGCATTTCATCCTTCTTTCAAGCGTTGTGTAGATCATATCTTCTTTGAAGCCAAGCCTACCCAATGCTTCAAGGGTAAATTTGATCATGATCGGAGGTCCGCAGGTTATAGCTATTGTGTTCTCCGGGGAAGGTTTCAACTCTTCCAATATATTGGGACACAGACCCACTTTTTTATCCCATCCGGCACATTCTTTATCAATAGTAGAAATAACTTCTATATCCTCTGATTTTTCCCATGATTCTATATCATTCTTAAAACAAAACTCTTCCGGGGTACGCGCTGCTGCAAGCAGTGTCAGCTCCCCATATTTCTCCTTATTTTCCAGCATATGACAGATCAGGGGTCTCATGGGTGCAAGGCCTATCCCGCCGCCTATAAATATAATTTTTTTCCCTTCCATTTCCTTATATGGAAAAGGATTCCCCAGCGGAGCCCTGATCCCGATCTTTTCTCCCTCGGTTAAA
>CBDUUS010000250.1:0-2691 GCA_965370465.1 uncultured bacterium
TAAGGCTTTTAGAGATAAAGGTATTTTACAGGATGCTTTTTTGAATTACCTTTCGATTCTTGGGATTTCCTTTGTCGGGGTAAGGGAAATCTTCACCATTGACGAAAATATTAAGAAATAATCCCCAAAGGATAGAAAGTTTTTATGAATGGTTAAAAGATAATAAAGTAAGAATACAATATGATGGCAATATGCTAACGGAAGATATACTCAAAGTGCAGATAGCATTATATTTATCTACGAAAGACAGAATAAGCACTTATCCAGAAAATGTGATTGGTGCTTCTATAAAGTGTCAGCCGGTTCTATCAGAGGATTTTGGTGTTACTGGTTGCATGATTCCAACTTTTTTACCTTTTGGAGAAGATTTTGAGGGGAATAAAAAAATTGTATCTACTACTTGTGAAGGTGATGTAAAAAGTCTTGTTACTTGTTGTATTTTAAACCTACTGACAAGTGGTAAGATTCCACCACTTTTTGGAGACCTCAAGGTAATTGAGGACGGATATATTATTATTTCAAATTGTGGCGGGGCTTCAGCTTACTATGCCTCTAATTCAAATAGCTCTAAAGAAGTTTTGAAGAATTTAACAATTATGCCACAATGTCAGGGAAAATCTGGAGGTGCATTTGGTTATAAAGGAAAAAAATTTCTAAATACCACAGCTACAGTAGCCAGACTTGTAAGAAAAGATAGAAAATACGTTATGCAATTATTTAAAGGCAATACATTGGATATAACTAAAGAAATGTTTGAGGAAATTGGATTTGGAAAGACCTGGCCACATGTAGCTGTCGAAACTGGAAAGAGCAGACAGGAATTTGCTGAAAATGTGGTTTCAAATCATTATTGCTTAATTCCTGGAGATTATAGGTTTGAAATTAAGGCGATGTGTAAGTTATTAGGTATTGAAATATTAAAGTTTTAATAATTTTATTTTAGTGATAATTAAAAAAAATTAAATATAGAAGAAATTGAGAAAGTTTAAATTGTCCGGATAATGAAATAGTTATTGTAGCTTTGCTAAGATTATGAATAAATCTAATAACTGATTTCAAAAATAATATATAAGATATATAAGTTGTTTATAATTTTAAGTAATATAGATGTAATATAGGAGGCAAAATGTCTGAATATCTGGTAGGTTCAGATGTAGGAACTGGTGGAACCAAATCTGTAGTAATAGATACAGACGGAAATATACTAGGAGAACATTTTATAGAATATCCCCTCATTACCAACAATCTTGGTTATGCTGAACATGATCCGAAGTGGTACTGGAATGCAGTAGCAGATACTATGTTAAAAGCTATAACCGATTCCAAGATAAACCCAAAAAATATAAAGGGAGTATCTATATCTGCACTATCACCTGCCTGCATCCTGGTGGACAAAGACCTTCAGCCCCTGCAGATGGGGCATATCTGGATGGATAGGCGCAGTATACCACAGTGTCAGTGGCTAAAAGAAAATATTGGAGAAGACAGGATATTCGAGCTCTCAGCAAATCCTACCGACCCATATTATGCTGTAGCAAAGCTTATGTGGGAGCGCGATAACCGTCCCGATCTGTATAAGAGAACCTATAAGATGCAGACAGCAGCCGACTATCCCGCCATGAAGCTTACAGGTGTTGCTGTTACCGACTATTCCAATGCATCCCTCTGTGGTATTGCCTTTGATGTGAGAAAAAAGGTATGGGACGAAAAGCTTTTAAAGGAAATCAATATTGATTTGGATAAACTTCCCGATCCCCATCCCTGCGAAGAAATAATTGGCCATGTCACAAAGGAAGCAGCGGTCAGAACGGGTCTTGCCGCAGGAACACCTGTAGTTGCAGGAACCGTAGATTGCAATGCTGCCTGGGTTGCGGGGGGAGCCATAGAAGATGGAGACGCATCACTTGTTATGGGAACCGCAGGCGTGCTGGGAATAGTGCATAAAAAAGATTCTTTTACTAAAAACATGATAATGATAGTACATACTGCAAACTCCAAAGAGACCTATACTACACTATCTGCCCAGCTTTTAGGCGGTATTTACCGCTATTACCGCGACGAGCTGGCAGTAGCCGAGAAAAATGCTGCAGCAGACCTCGGTATGGATGCCTATGAAATAATGGGGATGGAAGCAGAAAAAATAGCTCCAGGGTCTGATGGGCTGCTCTTGCTTCCTTATTTTCTTGGAGAGCGTACCCCCATATGGGATCCCTATGTAAGGGGGATGCTGTTTGGCCTTTCCTTTAATCACAGCAAGGGCCATATTATAAGAGCAATTATGGAGGGAACAGGATATGCTCTCCGGAATAATTTCACAATGATAAAGAATAGCGGTATAAAGATTAACCTTCCCATAGTGCTTTCAGAAGGTGGGGCAAGATCAAAGCTCTGGCGCCAGATAGTATGCGATATGCTTGAGATACCTGCAGTTTATATGAAAAGTTCCACAGGTGCTCCAGTGGGAAATGCCATACTTGCCGGAGTGGGAGTGGGTGTATTTAAGGATTTTTCAGTGGCCAAGAAGTGGATAGAGATTGGAGATAAAACAGAGCCAAATCCGGACAATACCGAAATATATAAGAAGTATTATCCTATATTTTTGGAACTTTATAAGAGAAACAAAGATCTATATGAAGAGCTTGCCAGAGTAAGAGAAACAAATAGTTAAAAAATAATACGGTATATGTGATA
>CBDUUS010000251.1:0-2690 GCA_965370465.1 uncultured bacterium
TTGCAGGTTACTCTACTATCAGCAATGTGATATAGGATAACACCTCTCGAGTGATTATCATAATTTTTAAGTGTCCTTAATTTGATTAGTTTACTATAAACTTTGATGATGCTGTGGAAGAGATTGACGCTATAATAGACATGGTTTCTCTTGTGGGGGAGATCCTTGAGACTAATGATAAGCTGGCAGATCAAAAAATAATTAATATAAAAACCAGTCTTAATAAGGCAGAATCTGAAAAAAATACCTGAAAGGAATAGTAATAAAGGCTTATTAGGATGCTGAAAAGGAGGGAGCCATTGACTAATATTATAAAAGTATTAAAATTATATTAGTAATACAAATGATTTTGAACCGATCGAAACGAATATTGGATAGGACTAAAACTAAATATTAAGATTAAAATTTAGGAACTTTGATGCTTTCTTCGAAATTGGACGCTATGAAGGAAGAGGAGCCAGTAGCGAAACCGACTAAGTTAAGTCGGTTGTATTTTTTATGGGAAAGATCAGGCAGGCTATGAGAATATTTAATAATAGCGATATAAAGGCAATATCGGTCATATTCACAGTTGTGCTCCTTATTACCTGGTTGCTTCCGCTGGGTGTGCTTTTTGCGGATAAAGATGAAGAAGCAGTACTTCTGGAGGAATTAACCGGAGAAAGTGAAAGTACTGAAGAGGAAGGGAATATTGAAGTGCTTGGCTTTACAGAAGAAGATGCGCCTGTGCTGGGCAATAAATTCCTTATTATGGTCATTGTAATAATAGTAGCTGCTGTCGGCGGCCTTCTTCTTAGCTTTGTCATCAGGGGAAGGACCTGATGGGAGCTTTCCTATTTCTTTTTCCGGGCGGAAGAACTACCCTTTCTATCTGGTTTTCTACCTGTGCTTGATTTTTTGGCACGCTTTTCCGCGGATGTCTTTTGACTGCCGGATTTTTTTACCGGAGGCTTATCCGGTTTAGTTTTTGGGTCCTTTAAAGGATCAGGTTCATTTTTATTGCTTTCGGCTTTGCCTTCACTGACTATTTCTTTTAAGACTTTTATTGCAGCATCAAGGTCCCCGATATATTTTGTATTATCTGTACGGGAAGCAAATTTCTTACCTCTCTGATACCCTGTAGTCTCAAAAGTAAGCTTTTTAAAAGCATTTATCTCTTGAAAATATGATGATGGAAGTTCCTTTAAAAGCTGGAGGGTGGTAGTGTGCCAGTTTTTAAAACCGAAATGCTTGCTGCTCTGGCCGGAGATCTTCCCGGCCCCTTTTATTTTTAATTCTAATCCTTCTATGACTTCATTAAGATCCATTATGTGCCGCCTGTATTATTTTAAATAAATATTATACATCCATATAATGCGATTCATGCTTGTGCCAATATCTGCCGGGATGTATAAATTTTCTCCATCTTATCTTCATTATATGAAAAGCAAGCTTCAATAATTGCATTAGAGCATTTCCCTTGCCTGGTATTGCAAGATGCATGCCATCTATTCTTATGTCCAGCCAGTTTACTATAGCTGAAGTATCATGGAACTCGTGATTGGACGGGATCTGGAAATATCTCAGAAGGTCCAACCTTTTCAAATCTTTATTGCCATAATATATTTCGCTCCATACGCACATCTTTTCAGGGTTCACTTCGCACTTATCATCCTGGGTGCCGCCGCAGGGACCATTACGCAGATTCTTTGGACATCTCATGGGACAGACAAAACCAGTTGTGCTTAATATGCACTGTCCGCAGGATCTGCAATCAAATAAACATTTTTTTAGGTTCTCTTCAAACCAGTATAGAGGCCTGTAGACTCCGAGAAGGTGAAAAAACTTTTTAGGTTTTGGTTCAAATTTCTTAATTTCTGTATAGTTATTCATTAAATCGCCTTTCAAGTATTGGATATTAGTTTGCTACTTTACACTCTTGATAATAGGTGAAATATGCTTTTCCCATCCCAGGGCCTGGATATGAATACCTGCGCAATATGGCTTTACTTTTTCAATCAGGTCCACTGCAATTTCTTTGCATGTCTCTACTTTATTATCAGTATTTTTCATCTTATCTATAACAGGATCAGGAACAAACACTCCGGCTACGAAATTATTCATGAAATTCGCCATTCTGTCAGATTTTAATAGTATTATTCCTGCAAGTATGGGAATAGTTATATTTTCTTTTTCCATCCTATCCATAAATTTCTTAAATACTTCGGCATCGAAGATAGCCTGGGTCTGTATAAATTGAGCTCCCTGATCTATCTTCTTTTTTAACTTTGTGATCTGCATCTCATAAGCAGCTTCTGTATCTGCTCCAGGGTTTACAACCGCGCCTTTGAAAAATGAAGGCTTTGCAGTAAGCTCTTTTCCTGCGAGGTCAAAACCTTCTTCAAGCCGCTTTATGGCCCATAATAGCTGTACAGAGTCAATATCGAATACAGGCCGGGCATCCGGATGGTCGCCAAGAGTAGTGTGGTCCCCTGTCAGGGCAAGTACATTCCTGATCCCCATCACATGAGCGCTTAATAATTCTGACTGGATTGAGAGCCTGTTTCTATCCCTGCAGGTGATCTGCAATATAGGATCCAGGCCCATATTTTTCAGTATAGCGCATGTAGTGAGGGAGCCAAGCCTCATCACAGAACTCTGTAGATCGGTAACATTGATCCCGTCGGCTATGTCTTTAAAAAAAGTCACAG
>CBDUUS010000252.1:0-2687 GCA_965370465.1 uncultured bacterium
AATGCAGTTCCCATAATATTAAAATGTGAATAATCTATAGGATAATCTTTTTGTGAAGCTGCAGTAATATCACCATAAGGTTGAGGATAGATCACTTCGGTACTACGGTAAGAAGATTTACCGACTTCACACAGGCCAAGGCACCCCTCGTTACAGGTAATACACATGCCGCTAAAGGGACTAATATTGTCTCCATGTAGATTCCTGGTCCCTGTTGCCGTTGAGGCATTGATTTTTGAATAGCTCATCTCGGTACTCCTTGTAATAATGTATTAATAAAAAACAAAAAAACACAAAATAACTACTGGCTACAATGCCAATAAAATTTTGTGCTTCAATGCAATCAGTAAGGCTTCTTTGCCTTATATTTAATTTTTAAGATTCTGTAATAATAAGTGATACAATAATAATGTATTAATAAAAAACAAAAAAACACAAAATAACTACTGGCTACAATGCCAATAAAATTTTGTGCTTCAATGCAATCAGTAAGGC
Organism: uncultured bacterium; assembly: GCA_965370465.1. GTDB lineage: Bacteria > Actinomycetota > Humimicrobiia > Humimicrobiales > Humimicrobiaceae > M55B120. The sequence continues at coordinate 496 of CBDUUS010000252.1, forward strand.
TTCTTTGCCTTATATTTAATTTATAATAATAATATATTAATATACCTGGATGTCAAATATTTTTTTATAGGAGTTTTTAATTAAAGAGCAAGAAAGTTATTCTTTGGAGACTTTCTGGAGTTTACCCCCCTCCCTATATACATATATTGACAGGTGACAAATGCTTTGGAGAGGGTAAGATGCTTTCCTGAGGAAACAAAAGTCACCTATAGGTCTATATACAGTAAAGAGGAAAAAGAATTTAAGCGCACTTGAATATATAGCAGTACTCTGCTCTCATGTGCTGGACAGGAGTGAACAGACAGTTCTTTAATACGGATTATTAATATTTTATACCTTTGAAATTCAAAAGATATTCTATAAATTATAGGTAATGACTTAAGTAATAATAATTTTGTATAGATAATATTGAATTCATTTAAGGACAATTATTTTTACCCGGAGCCTCCTGATGAATGTTTTATAGAAGCACCGATAAAATCCTTAAATAATGGGTGGGGCCTGTCTGGTCTTGATTTGAATTCAGGATGAAATTGAACTGCAACAAACCAGGGGTGGTCCTTTATTTCTATGATTTCTGCCAGATTTCTTTCCGGATTAACTCCGGTAACAAGCATTCCTGCTCTTTCCAGTATTTCCCTATATTTATTATTTAACTCATACCTGTGTCTGTGCCTCTCCTGAATGACTTTTTTCCTATAGGCTTGCATGGATTTAGATTTCTCCTTTAGTCTACAATTATAACTCCCCAATCGCATGGTTCCACCCTTGCCTTTTATGCTCTTCTGATCATACATTAAATCTATTATGGGATTTTTTGTATCAGGATTAAATTCAGAACTATTTGCATCTTTTAACCCCAGAACATTCCTTCCAAACTCTATAACTGCGCATTGCATACCGAGGCATATTCCAAAAAATGGTATCATCTTTTCCCTGGCACATTTAATCGCATTTATTTTTCCATTGATGCCACGTACCCCAAAACCATAGGGTACTAATAAGCCATCAATCGAAAGGAGAGGATTTCCTTTTTCCCAATTTTCTTCCAGTGACTCTGAATTTATCCACTTCAATTCCACATTTATTCCATGGTAATAACCTCCATGGTTTAAAGATTCTACAATACTTATATAGGAATCTTTCAGGTTGGTATATTTTCCAACAATTCCTATCTTCACAGTGCCCTCAAGCTTATGTATAATGTTTATAAGTCTTTTCCAACCGGCAAGTTCGGATTTTCTTTTCTTTAGATCCAGTTTCTCCAGTACAATAGAGTCTAATTTCTCTTTCTGAAGCATTAGCGGAACTTCATAAAGATGTTTAGCATCAATAGCTTCAATAGTATCTTCTTTCCGGATATCACAGAAAAGGCTAATTTTATCTTTTATACCATCATCCAGTTTGATTTCACTTCTGCAAATAATGATATCTGGTTGTATGCCTATGCTTCTGAGCTCTTTTACGCTGTGCTGGGTAGGTTTTGATTTAAGTTCCTCTGTTGTTTTCAGGTAAGGTATGTAAGTTACATGCATATATAATACATTTTCTTTTCCAACATCTTTTTTAAATTGTCTTATTGCTTCCAGAAACGGCAGGCTTTCAATATCTCCAATTGTCCCCCCTATTTCAGTGATAACCATATCTGTCTTTTTTCTCTGAAGGGTCTTTTTAATACTGGCCTTTATCTCATCAGTAATATGGGGAATAACCTGGACTGTAGAACCAAGATATTTTCCTTTTCTTTCATTATCTATAACACTCTGATATATTTTCCCTGTAGTGAAATTATTATATTTTGATAGATCTTCATCAAGGAATCTCTCATAATGCCCCAGATCCAAATCTGTTTCCCCGCCATCATCCGTGACAAATACTTCTCCATGCTGAGTTGGGTTCATTGTCCCTGGATCTATGTTTATATAAGGATCAAATTTCTGAATGGTAACGCTATACTTTCTGGATTTTAACAACCGTCCCAGAGATGCTGCACATATTCCTTTGCCCAGTGATGATAAAACTCCGCCAGTTACAAAAATATATTTAGTTTCCAATCCTGATTTTTCCTTCCAGCAGCTTATTTCTTATATTTTTATACTTTCCTATAAGTTCTTTCGCAGACATATTAGAAATATCACTGTTGCCGATTTCACTATTCGTTTGAGATATTTCTTTGATTTTAGTATTTTCTT
>CBDUUS010000253.1:0-2682 GCA_965370465.1 uncultured bacterium
CTTTTATAAAAGATAATATCTCAAGATAGAAAAAGTTTTGAAAAACCGGGGATAGTCCCTATTCAGGCACTTTTTTACAGATCTTTATTGTCTTGCAGCCAGGCCCAGGGTATTGAACAGTAAACCTGAATTAAAATTCAAAGATATTTATGACCTTATGGAAAAAATTAGACATATGCTGATCATAAAATGGAAGATCTATTATCTCCATAAAAACTATAAGCGCAATAAAAATAACTGCAGCAAAGAAAAGATAATATAATATTTTTAAAAGCAGTATCTTCTTCATAGGTTCCTACCTTCTTCCGCCAAGACCATTAAGGTACCCGGCAATACTGTTAAATACGGTCTGTGCCACTACTTCCGAACCTGCAGCAGTATAATGCATCCCATCAGATAAATATTTGCCCGTACTTTGTGATAGCGGCGAGGTCACATTTATAACAGGCACCCCATATTTAGCAGCAACCTCCATTATAGCATTATTGTATTTGGGCCAATCTCCCTTGCCCGGCATGCTTATTGGACCTATCAGGTTTATAAATACAGTGGCCCCGGTATTTTTTGCCTTTGCAACAATGCTATCGATGCTGTGCTGGAAATAGCTATAGCTTCCTCCGGCATCATTTGTCCCATAGGCAATAATAAGTATATGCGGCCGCAGAGGGCCCACTGTGCTGTCAAACCTGGCAAGACCCTGAAAAGAATACTCGCCGTTTGCAGCACTGGCAAGCGTATTATAATCAGCAGCTGGATATGCCGCTTCAAGCTTTCCGTCCAACCTTTGCACCCAGTCTGACTTTGCAATAAGGGAATCTCCCATCGCCACAACTGTCAGGTATGGATGGCCCTGTATATAGATGCTTGCCGGTTCGATTATAAATTCATCATCTCCCGCTTCAATATGAAAATCTGTTGTTATGGTGCCGCTTTTGTAGTAATAGTCATTATTTACAGCCATATTGAAAGATATTTCCTTTAACTCCCCTACTTCCAGTCCGTTCAGATCCCAGATGAGCCCTCTTATATCATCGCTCCATTCGATGCCCTCGGCTGTTCCTGAACTGCTGATATATGTCACAGGACCGGGTATGGGACAGAAAAGGCTGTAATCTTCAGCTTTTCTCTGACCGGTATTTTTAATAGTCACCTTTACACTTACTGTCTCGCCAGCCCATAGATATCCTCCGCCGTTTGCATCTGCAATAGTGGCGGAGCTTTCAGAAAAGTCAGGAAAGAGCCTCGCTACATCGACGGTTTCTTTTTCAGCTTTTACCTCGCCGTCATAGATAAGTTCTATGCTGTTTATTATCTCTTCCCTGTCTTCGACTTCACCGCCTTTAAGCTTTGCCTTGAAGATCAGAGTCTTCGACCCGCCCGGCAACAGTTCTTCAAGGTCCCAGACCACATTTCCATCGCTATATTTGCCGGATTGATTTATGGAGCCTGTGGTCAGATCCAGATGCGGCGATAGCTGGCTCTTTATCTCTACATCTCTTGCTGTCATATTCCCGGTATTTTTAATACTGATAGTATATTTTATTTCATCTTCGAGCCCCAGTATGCCTCCATTTATATCCATAGAAGAAACAGAAAAGGAGCCAAAGTCCGGGCTGCTTTCAACGATATGGCCGTCCCCGCTGTCCAGGAGCTTCTCAAAGCTTTCTTCCCCGATGGAGTAATCAAACTTCACCTCTTCTGGAACGATCCCTGTCCCATTATCAAGCGGCTCTGCTATTTCCATTACAAACTCGATACTTCCTGATGCATCCCTGGATATATTTTTTATAGTATATTGAAGAGATCTGTCCCCTTCATCATATATTCCATTTTCGGTACTGGACTTGAGAGAAGTGTTTTCCGGTATCCCAATAGTTATTTGCAATATGTCTACATTGCGGTATCCGCTATTTTTATAATTTACTTCATATGTAAGACAGTCTCCCGGGCTGACTCTTTCCATGGAAGCAGTCTTTACATTATTATATAATTCATCTTCGAAATTGGGCATGCTGTATATATAGAAATAATAATAGTATCCGGCTGCAGCAGCGATCAATACTACTACAAAAACTGATACTATTATTATTATATTTTTCTTGCCCAATTTTATTTTTATCCGGAAGCTTTTAATTTTTTTAAAAATCTTTTTAAAAAAAGAGCCCGGTCTGCTTATTGATCTAACTGCCAGTTTCTTAAACTTTTTATAAAAAGGACCCATCCTGTTTTTTATTCTAATTGCCAGTTTCTTAAACTTTCTATAAAAAGGACCCATCCTGTTTTTTATTCTAATTGTCCATTCCTTAAATTCCATTATAAATAACTATTTTTATATATTTTTTGACAAATTAGAATAATTTTTACTACAAATCCTATTATTTTACAATACTTTTATTTATCCGCCGGCAACTGAGAGAAACTAATAGGAAATTATGATATCATGATGTATCTGAATATGAAAACAATATTCAATATGCAATTCATAAATAAAATTTCAGATGAATTCTGGAAAATATTGATACGATAATACAATTAATAAACTCTGTTAATTAAACTATTGAAAACACAGATCACAATTATATGCCCGCAATTAATAACCCTTTATGAAGACAGGCTTGGCAGCGGTATCCCGTATATGCCCATAATTGCTGCCTATCTTGCTGCTGTCCTCAAAGGCAAATA
>CBDUUS010000254.1:0-2679 GCA_965370465.1 uncultured bacterium
AATTGCAATAGTTAGTTGACAAATTTTTAATTGAATAAATTTTAATATTATTAACTGTCTTTCCGCAGGTTAAAAACCCAAAAATTCTGAATTAATTATACCCCTTTTTCATTCTGGTTTTAACAATAATTTCTTTTAAATACGTATCAAGGAGCACTTTTAGCCTCTCTTCATATTCTCTGATCTTTTTCTGATCTTTTTTAAAATCACGGTAATTTTGAGTAACATGCTTTATCCATTCAATATTTTTCTCATTAATTGATTTAGTTTTTGACTTGCCTTCCTCGTACCAGGTAATACGTGTGTATGGATGGCCCTTGCCTTTGTAGCACCAGCAGTTTTTCTTGCCGCACCTGCAATATACTTTTCCATATGCTCCCGGCACCATAGATCTTACAGAAAGCATTCTGCCCAGGACCATATCCCGCTTTTTTTCTAAAGCTTTAATTTGTTTTAATGTTGACATCTTAACTATATAATATATAATATTAAGTTAAGATGTCAAGTGAAGAGTTAAAAAGATATAATATTTCGGGTATCCCACTGATAAAATCAGTTTCTGCCATATTATCCCTTAAAGAAATATTTTCAAAACATATCCCCTCTTATGGAAATGAAAGAGTTCCTACTTGCGATACACTACTTCTTCTAATCTGGAACATAACGCTTGGGCGTCAGCCTCTCTATGAGCTTTCCCGATGGATAAAGGATATAGATCCGAAATGTCACGGACTGGACGGGCAATCAGTAGATGCTTTAAATGATGACAGATTTGGAAGAGCTTTAGACAAACTATATATGGCTGACCGTGCTACGATAATGACCGGTATCGTAGTAAAGATGATAAATAAAGTAGATCTTGATATGAGTCGGATACATAATGACTCAACTACAGTAAAAGCATATGGGAGGATAGCGGGGACAACAAGAGATGGCTTAAGGATGGCAAATGGAAAGAGTAAAGACCACAGGCCAGATCTAAAACAGCTTGTATTCAGCCTGACTATTTCATCAGATGGAGCTGTACCGGTACATTACAAAACATATCCAGGAAACCGTACAGATGACACAACACATATAGAGACCTGGGATACCGTAAGAAAGATTGCCGGTACCAGTAATTTCACCTATGTCGCAGACTGCAAGGTATGCACTTCAAAACAACTCTCCTATATAGTGGCAAATGGTGGGCATGTTATTACCATTATGCCCGATACATGGAAAGAATCGAAATCATTTAAAGATAGCCTGCGGACAAAAAAGATAGCAAGAAAGGTGATTCTTAGAAAAACAGCACCGGATGGTCTCTTTGAATATGAATACTTTAGCCTGTTTGAAGGCCAGCACATAACACTTAAGAATGGATACAGTATTTACTGGTACTGCTCAAGCGAGAAGAAAAGGCTGGACAGGTCCCGCAGGGAGAAAGGGATGGATAAGGCTGACGGTCAGCTTGCTTTTATTTCTTCTAAGCTAAACAGAGCAAAGCTAAAAACAAAAAGTAAGATAAAAGAGAGGATAGAGGCTACCTTAAAAAAAGGGGTGGCTCAATTTTTTGCTATCACTATTTATGAAAAACATAAGAGTATCAAAAAGCAGATCGGCAGAGGAAGGCCGGGGGCAAGTACAAAATACAGGATATGCACCAGTACCTCTTACTCTCTCTTATGGGAGCCGGATAAAAAAAGACTAAGACAGGAGGAAAATGTTGATGGCATATTCCCTCTGCTTACTACCGACAAATCATTTGGTCCAAAAGAGGTACTTTCCTCCTACAAATATCAGCCCAGACTCGAAAAGCGGTTCAATCAATTTAAAAGCGTCCATGAAGCCGCGCCTCTTCTATTTAAGAAGATTGAAAGAGTTGAAGCGATAATGTTTCTATTTTTTATGGCACTTATGGTCCAGGGGATAATCGAGCGCAAGGTCCGCCTTGCTATGAAAGAGAAAAGTATTAAGTCTTTGCCTATCTATCCGGAATACCGCAGTTCCTTTTATCCCACGACTTCAAAGATATTTTATAATTTTGACTCAATATTTTCGTATAAAATCTTAAAAGATGATAAAGTTGTAAAAGAGTTTAAGGACAACTTGAGCTCTGCTCAGAAAACTATATTGTCTCTTTTGGATATGAATGAGAATGAGTATTGGGGATAATCCCCTTAAGTTGCCTGGCAGGAATTAATTCAGAAAAAGCAGGTTTTTAACCCGCGGAAATTAATATATAATTATATAAATTATATATTAATTATCAAGCGGCGGAAGGAGCAGTCATCATTAGAAGAATAATATTTATTACAACAGTTGCCATATTGGCTATCACATTAATATTTTCTGCAGGCGGATGCAAAAAAGAATCAGTAGAAACCCGGAAAACTGAGAATCAGGAAATAGCAGAAAAAAAGGAAATATTAGAAGAAGCAGACGATAAAACAGAAAAAGGTAGTTCAGACGGTTTAGCTGATGAAAACTACAAAATACTCTATCATCTAAGCAAGCATAATCTTTCCAGCTATGATTATGGAGATATAAAATGCTTCTTTCTTAATTTCTATAAATTTATGGATGGCGGAATAATCAATTTTGATGGAAGTGATAACCAGATACTGGATTTAAGAGAATATCCCACCAGCTTGCTGACATCTAAGAAATATAATGATTACTATTATATTTATTCTC
>CBDUUS010000255.1:0-2675 GCA_965370465.1 uncultured bacterium
ATGATTTATTATCAGGAATATTTTTAAAAGAGGAAGGTTTATTATGGCCGATAAAAGCAAAGGGAAGAGCCCGGCTGACAGCTTCGGCGAACTGCTAAAGGAATTCGGCGATGCAGTCGGCAAGATCTTTGATGATCCTGACCTTAAAAAGAAAGCAAAAGACTTTGGTGATAGTGCAATAAGATCCGCAAAGCATTTTGGGGGAAGATTCAAGGATGATGAAGTAAAGGCAAAGTTTAAGGATGTAGGCATAGCCGCAAAAGATTTTGGAAACAGCGTATCTGATTATTTTAAGGATGATAAAGAAAAGCAAGAAGAGGGAGATACTAAAAAAAAGATGACAGGGAAGAGAAAATAGACGAAAAAGCTGGCCGGTCTTCCAGAGGAGCAGGTAAGGAATTTGAAGAAAAAGTGAAAAAGGCAGAGGATAGGACCGATAAGTATTTTAAGGAGACGCGGGGAGGAAGAATAACCGGTTATGCTTTTTCAGTATTTTTCAGTTCGCTTTTTTTAGTTCTCCTATATTATTATAACCATTATATTGCCTTTTATAATTTTGAAGGGACCGGAGAGACCGGCGCATGGGAGAGATACCCGCTTTTGACCCAGGATTTTGAAAGATGGCTCCCGATAGTCGCTATTACGCTGCTGGCTTCGATAATTGGAAATATAATACTAATGATCTATGATGGCTATTTCTTCAGACAGACGGTTCATCTTGTGATTGATATGTTCGTAGCGGCATCAATAATATCCCTGCTCGTCATCTTTCCTTTTGATTTTTCAGTGTTCCCGGGAAACGATCTCACTAATCTTCTAAATCCTATAATTACGGTGGTATTGATATTGATAGCAGCAGGTATAGGAATAGCAATATTAGTAAGATTTATAAAGATGATAGTAGGTATAGCGAAGAAGTAGTGTATAATGTATTGTAGGAATTTAAATATTTTATAAGTTATTATTTGTAAAGGATGGAGGATTGAGATGCAGGATAATGATTCCGGTACCATTAAGGGTTTATTTGTCGGATTGGCCATAGGTTTTGTAGCTGGTGCTGTTACAGCATTGTTTCTGACTACAAAAACAGGTGAAGAATTGAGAGCGGATATAAAGAAAATAGCGCTGGATATTAAGAGTAAAACTGAAGAAAAAGCCAGTAAGATCAAGAATGTGAGCAGGGAAAAATATAGCGAAATAGTCGAAAATGTACTTGCAAGTTATAAAAAAGTGAAAGATCTTACAGAAAAAGAGATAGAGCTTATAAAAAAAATAGTCACTGAACAAAAAGAAGTCGTTTCTAAATAAACAATGGATAGTAATATTTTAGCTTCAAAATAGGATAAGGCTCCTGGATTTATTTGCTGGAGAAAATATAATATTTTGAAGCTAATTTTATATACGTAAAGCGCATTATCATTATTTTGTTATTTTCTATTTCAATCTATGGCCGGAAAAAGTGCTATTATAAATTATAGTCTATGCGATTTTAAAGAATGCAGCGATGGAGTCTGTATTGCAAAGTTCAGCTGTGAAAAGAAGGTCCTGAAGCAGGAAGGTCCTTTTGAGCCCCCTTTTATCGATTCCAACTTATGCTCGGGCTGTAATAAATGCATACCAGTTTGTCCATCAAAAGCGATAGAAAAGGCAAAATAAACGAAAGGACTTAATGGAAAATAAGATAATAGATATTCATGTCCATATTTTCCCGGACTATATGTCAGAGAAAGCAGTGGAAAGGCTTGAAAATAAGTATAAGCTGCGTTTCATAGCAAGACCTGTCTTAGAAGATCTTTTAAAGTTTATGGATACAAACAATATCGGTTTTTCTATTATACAGCCGGTGTCCACCTCAGTGCTCCAGGTAGAAGTATTAAACAGCTGGCTCATAGATATAGTTGCGGATAATCCGGAGAGGATAGGAGCTTTTGGCACAATATTTCCCGGATATAGGAATTTTCCGGAAGAGCTCTCAAGAATAAAGAGAGGGGGCCTGAAAGGTGTGAAGTTCCATCCAAACTTTCAGAGTTTTTATCCGGACGAGGAGAAGATGTATGGAATCTACGGAAAGATCATAGATAACGGTCTCTGGACGCTCTTTCATGCTGGAGATGAGGTGGCCCCGGTAAATAAATTATATTCAAAAGTAGATTCTTTCATCAGGCTTCGAAGGAAGTTTCCGGAAATGAAAATAATACTTGCCCATCTCGGAGGTTTTAAATTATGGGATGAGGTAATGGAAAAGATAATAGGAGAGGATTTTTACCTTGACCTATCATATACTTCCGGTTTTCTTGATGAATCCAAAATAAAGGATATTATAAAAAAACATGGGCCTGATAGAATATTTTTCGGTACAGATTTCCCCCTTCCTAATTCAAAGATCCAGGTAGAAGCATTGCCGGGCCTCGGGCTCGGTAAAGATGTGGAAGAAAAGATCTTATACTGTAATGCAGCAGAAAAGATTTTGGGTAGATAATATTGAAAATCATCAGACTGATTCTTTACTTGAAAACATTGACAGGAAAAGAGATATATTTAAAAATGAAAGCATTCTTGATATTATTTATGATTTTGGTAAAAAATTGATTTAAAAAGAGATGGAGAAAAAAATTATGAATAAAAATATAAGGATACTGACTGCTGCTGTGATGATTATATCTCTTGTACTGATT
>CBDUUS010000256.1:0-2635 GCA_965370465.1 uncultured bacterium
AGCTGGAAGAAACTGAAAAAATAACAAAAAAAGCTGAAATTAAACTAAAAGAAAAAATTAAAAATTTAAGAAGTGTGTATATTCATATTGAAGATTTAAAAGATGATGAAAAATGGAAAGATATAACAATAAAATCTGAAAGATTAATAAATGGAATAAAAGAAGAAATAGCTTCACTTGTAAATCCTGAAACATGCCATAACTTTACTCTTCTCAAAAGGAGAGGGCATTACAATATTTCTTTTCACTGCAGACTTGAGAAAAGCCTGAATATTAAAAAAGCTCATAATATTATTACGCTGGCTGAAAATAAAATTAAACTCAAATTTGAAAATATTGATGAAATATCCATTCATGTAGAGCCAGAGAAATAATTTACTTAAGTGATCGGGTCATAAGAAAATTTAATCTTTAATAAATATATTGCTATTAATCGTAATTACTATGTTGTTATATCTGGATTGCTGATCCGCAAATTTTTTTCAGTAAATTTTTTTCAGGAAATATCTTGACAGTTAATAATTTATAAAGTAGAATTTTCTCTACCTAGTTAGGTTAGTCTAACATTGATTAATATGCATAACAATAAATATTGTAAGATATAAAGAAATGAACTAAAGAGAGATGAAAAATCAGTGCAGTCTTTTTGTAATATAAGCATAAGAAAATAACTGCAATAAAAACAAGATGTATATTAAAAATTGTTTTTTTAAAACAGGAAATAAGTTTATAAGAGCATAATTATAAAAGAGTAATTTTATTTAATTTTATTAATACGGTTAGTTTACTGAATCAGCAAGTGTGATTCATAGGGAGGATATAATGGAAGCAACTGCAAATAAGGACAAACAAAAACAGTTTATATTGTCGAATAATCTGTGGAGGATATGTGTTCAACTTTCGTGGCCGGCTGTTATCGCAATGGTTCTTTATGGCTTAAATACCGTTTTTGACGCCATTTTTGTGGGTCGTTTTGTAGGAGAAACGGCTCTGGCCGGAGTATCTCTGGCCTATCCTCTAACCATGATATCGATAGGTCTTGGGTCCCTTATTGGCGTGGGGGCGGGATCGGCTCTAAGTATTGCACTGGGGGCCAATGATACGCTGACACAAAAAAGGTTATTGGGAAATCTTAACTATATTTCCCTCATAATAGGCCTTATTTACACAGTGATCGCATTGTTTTTTGCAGAGCCTCTGGTAAGAATGATGGGAGGACAGGGAGAAGCCCTGATTCTTGGGACTGCATATTTTAGAACCGCATCCATTGGGGCTTTCTTCTGGATTCATGGTCTTGCCTGCAATATGGTTGTCCGTGCTGAGGGAAAGATGAAAACTGCCGCTATAATGATGGGTGCCGGCTTAATTGTCAATATCATTGCAAACTATATCCTTATTGTAATTTTAAATATGGGAGTAAGAGGCGCCGCCTGGGGGACTAATATCGGCATGCTTGTGTATACCCTCCTTGGGCTGATTTATTTTACCAGAAAGAATGTCAGCTTTGAAGCCCGCCCTTTTACGATTTACAGAGACAAAGATATTATGAAGTCTATATTTTCCATGGGGATGCCCTCCTTGATTATGACCGTGATGAGCGTAATACAGGGTATTGTTATATTTAATGTCCTCTCACGATATGGAACAATCTTTGACATTGCCTTTTATGGAGCGTCCTTTAGAATTCTTACTCTGCTCCTTACACCTGTATTTGGACTGATGAGGGCATTGCAGCCGGTCACGGGAATTAATTTCGGAGCAGGCGAAAATCATCGAGTCATAAAAGGGGTCAAGATTTTTGCTGTTATCAGCATAGTTATTATGCTCCCTTTCTATCTGTTTATTATGATTTTTCCGCAGGCTGTTTTAGGTACCATGCTGCCGGATCAGATTTTTTCCGGGGCAAGTTTATTTAATTTTAGAATATTGATGGCCCTGCTTCCAGTCCTGCCAATTACGTTTATGGGTATGACCTTTTTTCCTGCCATTAATAATGCAAAACCTGCGGTCATTATAGGAATTGTCCGTCAGATTATTTTCTATGTACCTGTGATGCTTATTTTACCAGTGTTTTTTGGAATACAATGGGTCTACTGGGGGTCCGCTGTTATAGATTTTGTGATAACACTATGGGTTGTTTTCTTATTGAAAAAGGAATTTGATACTCTGAGGGGAGTATCACCTGAAATCGAGAAGACTGTGCCTCAAACAGCGGCCGAAACTTTTATAGATAGATAGAACTATTAAGATTGAAGGGTAAGAAAAAATAGACTAAAGAAAGATATATCTTAAAAATTGTTTTTTTCTAATGCAGGAAATAAATTTATAAGAATATAAGTATAAAAGAGTAATCAAAACGATAAAGATCTTACCATAATTTATATAAACGAAATATTTTCAAACTAAAAGGAGAAAGAGAGCTAATCTTAATCTAAAGTAATAACTTACCTGCAAGATAAGTAAAAAAAGTAATTGACTGCTTAAGAATAATACCCTCTTACTCCTGGTAATCATAATACCAGAAGTAAGTTTATATATAAATATATTGCTATTTAAACATTAAAACGAGAGGAGAAACAAAGTGATGAACAGAATATCAAAAATAGCTTCAATGGCTCTGGTACTAATTATGGCC
>CBDUUS010000257.1:0-2617 GCA_965370465.1 uncultured bacterium
ATTGGAAGCTGCAGGCAAAACCATAAAAAGATTTGAAGTATTAGAATACTGTCCGAGAACCGGGCTCAGGCTTGCAGTCTGATATTTTTAAACAGATCAAGACCTGAGGAAGAAGCGATATGGTACCCGCGATGACGAAAAACTAAAATATGTGTAAAAATGGCGACTGCCCAAAGGGTTGGACAATAAAACAGCAATCTGCTTCGTTAAATCTCCTATGCAATGTACTACATTGCATAGATCGCTTTGCCTTGCATCTTACTATTTTATTGTCCAACAAGCCAGGATCCAGTTCTCGGACAGTATTCCAGATAGCCGCACTATGATATTGTCAATATCGAAAAAACATTTATAATTTTCCCATGATACTATTTTGTAAGAATATATATATTTTAAGCAAGGAGTAAAATATGCTAAGACCAGAAGATTTTTTTGATCTTGAGGGCAATCATCTAAAAGGTCTTTTTAGAAATGCGGAGTTTGTATGGGAGGGCCTTAAAAATATCAAATCATATATTGAGGATAATATTACTCCGAATGTAGCGGACCTGAGAAAAAATTCTTCCCTTCTCGACAGAGACATGATTATCTATGATGGTGAAGTATTGGAATCAGGATTTACTATTGACAATGCCAGCGGTACCGTTACAAGAGACGGGGCAGTACTAAAGGGCGCCTCCATCATATATGCCGGAGTCTTCCTCGCAGATGACGAGATATATATCGGCAGGGGTACAATCATAGAGTCCGGGGCATTGATCAAGGGCCCCGCTATGATCGGAGATGATAATGAAATACGCCAGGGAGCCTATATGCGCGGTAATGTGATAGTGGGAAATAAATGTGTTGTCGGCCATACCACAGAGATGAAGACCGCAGTTATGCTTGGTGAGAGCAAAGCCGGACATTTTGCCTATCTTGGCGATAGTATTCTGGGCAGGGTAAACCTCGGCGCAGGGACAAAGCTTGCAAATTTAAAGATTTTTGAATCAAAAATAAACCCGACTGTCAATGGAAAGAAATATGAAACGGGCCTGCGCAAGTTTGGAGCGATTTTTGCTGATGGCGTCGAAACCGGATGCAATACTGTGACCATGCCCGGGAGCCTGCTTTCCAAAAATGTGCTTGTCTATCCCAATACAACTGTAAGGGGATATTGTCCGCCCGATACGATTATTAAATCAAAAAATAATACTGAAATGAGGAAAAGGAGGTAAAATATGGGAAAATTATTTGGAACAGACGGAGTAAGGGGAATAGCAAACAAATATCCTATGACTTCTGAAATGGCGATGCAAATAGGCCAGGCAATGTCATATCTATTAAGAAAAGAGGGACACCGGCCCAGGATCGTTATAGGCAAAGATACGAGGCTATCAGGATATATGCTTGAGAGCGCACTGGTCGCAGGCATAACATCAATGGGCGTCGATACTATAAGTATAGGGCCGCTTCCTACTCCCGGCATTGCATTCATTACAACAAATCTGGACGCAGATGCGGGGATCGTTATTTCTGCTTCACATAATCCATTCGAAGATAATGGCATCAAGATATTTTCAAAAACAGGCTATAAGCTGGCGGACCAACAGGAAAATGATATTGAAGAACTTATATTTTCAAAAAAGATCTCTGAAAAGCTTTGTCCGCCTACCGAAATTGGAAAAGCTTACAGAGAGAATGATCCTTCCGGCCGTTATATAGTATTTCTAAAACAGTCATTTCCCAAAAATCTAAGCCTTGAAGGGATGAAAATAGTCATTGATTGTGCAAATGGCGCCACTTACAAAGTCGCACCGCTATTGTTCAAGGAGATGAGGGCAGATCTGATAACGCTTAATGCCAGTCCTGACGGCACAAATATCAATTTAAACTGCGGCGCGCTCCATCCCGAAGATCTTGCAAAAAAGGTGCTGCAGTCCGGCTCCGATATCGGTCTTGCTTTTGACGGCGACGGCGATAGATTGATCGTTGTTGATGAAAAGGGAAATATTGTAAGCGGGGACCAGGTAATGGCGATCTGCACCGGGGACCTGAAGGAAGAGGGAACCCTTAAAAACAATACTCTTGTTACTACAGTTATGAGTAATCTGGGCCTTTCTATGGCCATGGAAAAAATGGGTGTAAAACAGATAAGATCTAAAGTCGGAGATAGATATGTGCTCGAGGAAATGCTGAAAAATGATGCAGTGATAGGCGGTGAAGACTCCGGGCACCTGTTATTCCTGGACCATCATACGACCGGCGACGGCATATTATCGTCGCTCCAGCTTCTTTCAGTTATGAAAAAGAAAAAAAAGCTGCTCTCAGAGCTTGCGAAAATAATGAAGGTATTTCCCCAGGTCACAGTAAATATAGATGTTAAAAGCAAGCCGCCCATAGAGGAGCAGCCGGAAATAATGGATGCGATAGAAGAAGCGGAGAAGGCACTTGGAAACCAGGGCCGCGTACTCGTGCGCTATTCCGGCACCCAGGCGATGTGCCGGGTAATGGTCGAGGGCCCGACACAGGAAGAAACAAAAAGATTTGCGGAGTCAATAGCTGAAGTTATAAAAAGTAAATTGGGCTAAAGATATTTATGCACGAAATAATAAGCCTGTTAAGGGAAAATGGTCCC
>CBDUUS010000258.1:0-2595 GCA_965370465.1 uncultured bacterium
GATCTTGGGATAGAAAAGGTCCTCGGTGAAAATGATGAGACACATCCGACAAAGTATATTACTTCAGCAGTATCCTTTAGAAAATCTTCCGGCTTGCTGTCAGGTATCTGCTTGGTCCAGTCTATTCTCCCTTCATTGGTATCAAAAGTCACATTATATGCTTCACTTAACCTTCTCTTTAAAAAATCAAGAGCCCGGGGATACTTCTCGCTGTCTACAAGATCCTGCCGCATCTCTTCAAAGAGCTCTGTGACCTTAACGCCGCCCGGGCATTCGCTATCGCAATAGCCGCACATCGTGCATGTATATATCTTATCTGAGACCTTTTCTGTAAAATCCAGCTTGCCCTGGCTGATCGCCTCAATAAGACTCAGCTTCCCTCTCGGTGCCACTGCCTCATCATTGGTATTCTTGTAGACAGGGCAAAACGACAGGCAGGTGCCGCATCTCGAACAATTATAAAGATCATCATATCTTTTAAATATTCTTGCCTTATCTCTGGTTTTTGTATTTTTATTCTTATCTGTCATTTTCCTTCATTTCTAAATATTATAAATTACTTAAGCCTGCTCCAAATACGGTCCTGATCCGGCAAACAGCTAAAGGTCCGTGAATATCTTGCCCGGGTTCAGTATATTCTCAGGATCAAATGCTTTTTTTACTCTCTTCATTATCTCATAGCTTTCATGGCTTATTTCCATCTTCAAATATCTGGCTTTTGATATGCCTATTCCATGTTCTCCTGAAAGCGTACCCCCCAGACCTATTGCTGCCTTAAATATTTCTTCTATAGCATTTTCAACTTTTATTTCTTCTTTCTTGTCCCTCATATCTGTGAGGATCGTAGGGTGAAGATTTCCGTCGCCGGCATGGCCAAAGGTACCGATTGTAAGCTCATATCTTTTGGCTATATCATTTATAGCTTCCACCATCTCTACTATCCTGCTGCGCGGTACTGTTGCGTCTTCAAGTATCGTCGATGGTTTGACCCGGGCAAGTGATGATAATGCTGCCCTTCTGGCCCTCCATATCTCATCCCTCTCCTGCTCCGATGAAGCCTGTTTGCAGGACTTTGCATTATTTACCGAACATGCCTTTTTTACTACTTCAGCCTCTGCGTCCACAGCGCCCTGCTGTCCGTCGACTTCTATTAAAAGCATCGCACCGATATTTCTATCAAGACCCAGTCTTAGATAATCCTCTATGGCATTTATTGTGATCCGGTCTATTATCTCCAGGGTAGAAGTTATTACTCCTCCGCTCACAATATCCCTGACAGCTTTTGCTGCCTCCCCGATCGTATTGAATAGAGCCAGGAGGCTTGCCTTTGCCGGAGGTACCGGAAGCAGCCTCAATGTCGCTTTTGTTATGACTGCAAGGGTACCCTCTGAACCTGTCATCAGGCCCGTCATATTATATCCTGTGACCCCTTTTACTGTCCTGGTCCCGAAATTGACTATGTCTCCATTCGGCAGCACTGTTTCAAGGGCATTTACATAATCTCTGGTCACACCATATTTAAGGCCCCTCAGCCCACCTGCATTTTCCGCAATATTGCCGCCAATAGTGGAAGTACTGACTGATCCGGGATCGGGAGGATAAAAGAGGCCATATTTCCGGGCCTCTATGTCGACTTTTTCAGTGATTATCCCGGACTGGACATCTATAAGGAGATCCGCTGTATTTATATCAAGTATTTTATCCATGCCGACCATAAGAAGAATAATACCGCCATTTACAGGCAGGCATCCTCCGCTGAGTCCCGTTGCTGATCCCCTCGGTGTTACAGGGATCTTCTCCTCGCTGGCAAACTTAAATATATTGCTTATCTCCTGCGCACTATTGACCTTTACAACTGCATCGGGCATATACTCAAGCCTTGTAGAATCATAGCTATAGCAGTGTCTTTCTTCTTCTGAAACAATAACATTTCCTTCGCCTGCTATTTCTTTTAATTTATTGATATTTTTTGTTTTCATATAAAAAAAATTCTCTCCCGTTAATAATATCCATAGTATTATAATAGTTTTAAATTCATTTAAAAAGCGGTGATCTCACCGCTATGTGCAGAAATATTAAAATCTTTAGAAATTACCCTTTGGCCTGAGGTATAGTATATGGGCCTTCGGGTATTACCGATATTGTAGCATTGGGTCCGAATTTATCCAGTCCCTTTGCAATGGCTCCCTCAATTGAATCTATTTTTATGAGGGTACCTTCAGGTATATTGCAATCACAGCTGTTCAGGCAATCGCTGAAAAGATATATTTCAGCCTTTTTCCTGGCCTTTACAAGCATTTCAAGTTCCCACTGGTCCAATTTAAAGAAATCAGGATCATTTATCTTTTCCATAAATTTATCGAGATCCTTTTCATTTGTCAGAAGCTCTATAAATTCCTGGCTCCCTATCTCCTCTATGCACTTAGCCGCAATTATGATCATTCCTCCGTCCCTTACTGCCGGCATGGCACCGACCATGCCTTTCACGGATTGATAAAGATTGCAGTCAAGAGGATATCCTCCGGCAGATGTGAGTACTATATCTGCCTGCTTATCTATTTCAAAAATACTGTTTCTTCTGCAGAAATCCGCTCC
>CBDUUS010000259.1:0-2595 GCA_965370465.1 uncultured bacterium
GAGAGAGCATGGACATAAGCTTCTCATCGGAATTTATTTTTTCACTCATATTCTTCTCTTTAACTATTTTATCTTTTAAAAAATATAGATATTTCGAATATTGTTTAAGGATACTATTGGTTACTGATTATTTCAAGGCAAGCAAATTTAGAACCTGGCGTAGTAGTGAAAACTGGAAAAACCATTAATACTGCAGTTCCATATATTTGCGTGTACTCTCTGATAATGATAAAAATAAAAAATTTTGACTTTTATTAAATTTTGTATTATTATAAAAACGATTTCTAGAAAACGATTTGTATAACTATTTATTTTATTATGCGTTTTACTATAAAAGATGTAGCAAAAAAAGCAAATGTATCTATATCAACAGTATCTCATACCTTAAATAGTACCCGTTATGTAAAAGAAGAAACAAGGGAAAAGATATTGGAAATAGTCAATGAATTGCAGTATAGGCCAAGCACCATTGCCAGGGGACTAAGAAAAAAAAGTCTTAAAACAGTATCTGTATTTGTTCCAAATATATCCAGCCAATTTTTTTCGCAGATACTCATTGGTATAAATGAAGTTGCTCTCCAAAATAATTATCACATAATCATTGTTAATACTTTCTATAATTCAGAAGAAGAAGAAAAAACTCTGGAAAACTTAAAAAATCAATTTATTGATGGAGCAATACTGGTAAGTGGAAATAATAATGCGGCCTGTATAAAAAAATTAAAAAAAGAAAATTTTCCATTTGTATTAATTGCAAGAGATATTGATCCTGAGATTCCATCAGTTTTAATTAATAATTTTGAAGCCTCCAGAAATGGTGTAAAATACCTTGCCGCAAAGGGGCATAGAAGTATTGGATATGTGGCAATGAGATTTTTAGGTATGAAAACTGTCGAAGACAGGTTTTTAGGGTATAAGAAAGGATTGGAAGAGAATAATATTAAGTATGATCCAGATAATGTGCTGATTATAGATGAAATGATGATAGATGAAATGGCGGTTAGCTATAAACAATGTAAAAAGTTTTTTAATAATAATATCCCGACAGCAATAATGACAGCTACTGACAATATTGCTGCAGGTCTTTATGTAGCATTAAAGGAAAGGGGCTTAAAGATCCCTGAGGATGTATCAGTTATTGGATTTGATAATTTACCCATTAGTAGATTTCTAGATCCTCCCCTGACCACCATAAAGCAACCAAAAAAGCTAATGGGTTATAAAGGCATGAAAATTTTGCTGGATTTGATTAATAAAAAGGAAATTCTTGATTCAATAATAAAGCTAAAAACTAAAATAATAGAAAGAGATTCAGTAAGATCAATAATTTAAGTAGTAAAAGTGAGTGGTAAAAGAGATGGAAAAAGTAGTATGGATGATGGAACTGCGGGAAGATAAGGTCGATGACTATATAGAAATCCATAAGAAAAAAAATGTTTGGCCTGAAATTGCTCAGGTCAATAAGAAAGCCGGTGTTTTAAAGGAAGAGATATTCTTATACAAGAATCTGGTTTTTATATATCTTGAAGTTGAAAACTACGAAAAAATGATGGAAATTTTTGAAAATGACGAAGGTCTTAAAAAGTGGAATAAAATCACACTGCCGATGACTAAAACAAAACCTGACTTGAAAAATACTATGAAGAAACTTGAAATAATTTTTAATTACGAGAATGGGAAATTGCTGCATTAACCAGAGCATATTGTCTGTAGTTTTTAATTGGTTAATAGTTGGAAAAGGAGAAAAGATGAAATTAAAGAATAAGTGGGCCCTGGTCACTGGCGGCAGCAGGGGGATAGGAAGAGGAATTTGCCTTGAGCTTGCCAGAGAAGGCTGCAATATAATAGTTAACTATGTCTCATCACCTGTTAAAGCACAGAAAACTGTATTAGAAATAAAGAATCTCGGGACGGATGCATATTCTATAAAAGCAAATGTTTCGGATAGAAAAGATGTAAATGGGATGTTCAAAAAGATTATTAGTAAAAATGATCTGGATATTGTCATTGGTAATGCTGGAGTAGTAAAATTTGAATCTTTCCTGGATATCACCAGAGGAGCCTGGGATTTTCAGATGAATATTAATCTTGTCGGTAATTTTAATATAGGTCAGGAAGCTGCAAGATATATGACTAAAAGAGGAAAAGGCGGGAAAGTGGTGTTTATAACATCTTTTAACCAGGAGGTTCCTAATGAGTCACAGGGAGTTTACAGCATAACTAAAAGTGCTATAAAAATGTTGGCTAAAACAATGGCACTTGAACTGGCTGAATATAATATAAATGTAAATACTATTGCAGCAGGTGCAGTTATAACAGATATAAATAAGAGTCAGATTAAAGAATTCCCAGGTGTTGTTGAAAGGTTAAACAAAATCATACCTCTTCATAGATGGGGCAAGCCTGAAGATATGGGCAAGGCTGCGGTATTTCTTTCATCAAGTGATTCAGACTATATTACAGGTTCTACCATTTTTGTCGAAGGAGGCATTATGATAAATAATGGTATGATGATAAATATTGTTGAGGAATAATTAATGTATAGGAGTATCCGCTTTGCTCTCGTACATACTATATATTGTGGTTAAGTTTATC